>NZ_JASCPA010000080.1:0-15103 GCF_029959715.1 Pseudomonas sp. PS02288
GCACCAGGTAGACGAACCACGACTTGGCTTCGCCAGCCGGCGCTTCGACCGCTTCGCTCACAGCCGCTCGGCGCTCGCGCGCACGTAGAGCGCGCGGCCGGCGCCCAGGCCGAACAGCGTGCCGACCAAAGCGATGGCGACGAAGATGATCCCCGACGCCGACCAGTTGCCGGTGAAGTCGTGCACCAGGCCCATGGCCAGCGGTCCCAAGGCGGCCAACGTATAGCCGACGCCCTGGGCCATGCCCGACAGGCTGGCGGCCACGTGCGCATCGCGCGAGCGCAGCACGATCAGCGCCAGACCGAGGCTGAAGGTGCCGCCCTGCCCCAGGCCGAGGATGACGATCCACAGCCACAGGCCGGACAGCGGCGCGTACAGGCAGCAGAGCAGCCCGCAGAGGGTCAGGCCCATCACCACCACCACGGCGGGACGCTGGTCCCTGCCGCGGGTGGCCAGCCAGGGCGTGCTCAGCGCGGTGATCAGCTGCACCAGTACCGAGGCCGACAGCATCAGCCCGGCCTGCACCGGCGTCAGCCCGCGGTCGATGAGGATCGACGGCAGCCAGCCGAAGACGATATAGGCCAGCGACGACTGCAAGCCCATGTAGAGGGTGACCTGCCAGGCCAGCGGGTCGCGCCACAAGCCGCTGACACGGTAAGCGACGTGCGCCACGGCGTGCCCGCGCCGCGCCTGCGGCAGCCAGACCAGCGCGGCCAGCAGCGGCGGCAGCGCCCAGAAGCCCAGCGCCAGGCTCCAGCTGCCGAAGGCATCGCGCAGCGGCACCGTGCTGCCAGCCGCCGTAGCCGCGCCGAGGCACAGGGCCATGGTGTACACACCGGTCATGCTGCCGGCCTGTTTCGGGAAGTCGCGCTTGACGATGCCCGGCAGCAGCACGCCGATAATGCCGATGCTGGCGCCGGCAAGCAGGCTGCCGGCGAACAGACCGGGCACCGCGAACAGGCTGCGCAGGACGATGCCGAAGGCGAGCAGCAGCAGGATGCCGAGGATCACCCGCTCGGCGCCGAAACGCCGGGCCAGGCGCGGCGCGAACGGCGCGAACAGGCCCAGGCAGAGCACTGGCAGGGTAGTCAGCAGCCCGGCTGCGGCGGCGGACAGGTGCAGGCTGGCGGACACTTCGCCCAGCAGCGGAGAAATGCTCGACAGCGCCGGGCGCAGGTTCAGCGCCACCAGCACCAGCCCGAACAGCAGGAACAGCGGATGGCGCAGCAGCGACGGCCGGGACACCGGCTCGTCGTCGGCCTCGGCGTCGATCAACAGATCGTTGAGGGGCGCGGGGGAACCCGTGTGCCGGTCGGGCAGCGGACGATCGTGATCAGGCATGTGCGGCTCGCTTCGCAATGGGCGACCGGTCCTGGCCGGTCCTTTATCGTGCTCCGCGAACGACGAACGTCGCCCAGCGGAGGGCGGAAAAGGATAGCCGGCTAAGAATTGCGGCACAACGGCGCATGCACCACCGGCAGGGGACCGATGCGCTGTTCGCGTCCATCTCGGTGCGCGCGACAGCGTCCGGCCGGCCCCTGGTAAAGCGGCATCCACGCCGCTCTCGTAGCGGTGCGCCATGCGTACCGAGACGATGTCCGCAAGCATGGCGGTGCGCGCGGCGCACCCTACGAGGTCCGGCCGATCCATGGCGAGATCGATTTCCACGCCGCTCGCCGTAGGGTGCGCCATGCGCACCAGAGGCGATGCCCGCACGCGTGGCGGTGCGCGCGGCGCACCCTACGAGGTCCGGCCGATCCATGGCGAGATCGATTTCCACGCCGCTCGCCGTAGGGTGCGCCATGCGCACCGGAGGCGATGCCCGCACGCGTGGCGGTGCGCGCGGCGCACCCTACGGAAGCTCGACCGCTCTCTGCCGAAGCTGGTATCCACACTGCTCGCCGTAGGGTGCGCCATGCGCACCGGCGATGTCCGCAAGCGTCGCGTCTAACGCAGCTGGATGCGTGCCGGACAGTTGCCGCGCAGCAGCGGCGTCAGGCTGGCGGCGGCGGGAAAGGCGTCCAGTCCCTCGCGGGTGATGCCGATCTCCACGCTGCTCAGCCAGGCACGCCCGTCGTGGACGTCGCAGACCAGCCTCAGCGAGTGGGTATCGCGGGTGCCGAACGCATCGCCATAGGCCCGGATCAGCTCGTTGCGTTGGATCTCCCGGCGCTCCGGCGTGGCTAGCAGTGCACCGAAGGACGACTGGCTGACGATGTCGAAAAGCTCGATGTTCTTCCTGAAGAAGGCGTCCTCGTCGAAGCCGAAGCAGGCCGCGTGCTTGACGTATTCGTGGCGTTCCAGGCAGCTCTGGGTGCCCGGCATGACCTGCTCGAGGCGCCCGCGTACGTCACTGCTCAGCGGCACCGGCGCCAGCGCGCAGAAGTTTTTTTCCGGCACCTTGCCGGTCACATGATCGCAGCCTTCGCGCCACCATTGCGGGGTGTCCATGCCCTCGGCCTTGAGCCGATCGGGCAGTGACGCCCAGAGCCCGTGCAAGGTCAGGCCAGCGCCCGGGCTGTCGCACTCCGGTGCGCCCCTCTGCCCGGCGCAATAGCCCGGATGCCAGCTCATGGCGAAGGTGTATTCGGAGAAGTCGCCCAGTTGGCCGGGCTGCAGCGCCCAGGCGGAAAAGCTGGCGAGCGGCCCCAGCAGAGCGACAAGAACGAAAGCGCTGAAACGGTGTGACATGGGCGGCCCCTGTTCCGCTGAGCGACCGTTTGGTGGAGCACCTTACACACAAGAATCGGACCGGCGCTCAGCCGCGTCCGGCGCGATAGGCCGCCAGCCCCTTGGCCGCCTGCCGGCGAATCACACCTTGCACCGGCGGCACCCAGCCGAGCAGCGCGCCGCGCGGGCCCAGCGCCTGGGCGGACCAACGCCAGAGGCTGAAGTGATCGCGATGCTCGACGATCAGCCCGTCGGCGAAGCGGAAGCGCGCCTGGATGTGGTTGCTTACCCGGCGACCGGTCTGGCTGAACAGGTAGTGCGCCACCCAGCGGGCACTGCCCTGCTGCGCGTCGGCCTCGACGCCGTCGAACGTCAGGCTGAAATCCTGCGCGCGGGCGCACAGCATCCGCCACATGTCGCCCGCGGCCACTCCCCGCAGATCGGTGAACACCGGGTCGGAGAAACGCACCTCGGGCGCGTAACAGGCCGCCATGGCCTCCGCGTCGCGCTGCTGGAACGCCTGGTAGAACTGGGTGATGAGCTGTGCGTTGGGGTGGCTCATGGAGGGACTCCGAAACGTTTCGACCCGCGCAGTGTGGCTGATTGCGCAGCATCGCCGTGATTGACGATAACGACAACGTTGTGTCAAAAATCGCCAACCTTGTTTCCCCGAGCCGCGCATGTTCCGAGTCGCCCTGATCGTCTGCCCACACACCGTCTGCTCCAGCCTGAGCATGGCCGACGATGCCTTTCGCCTGGCCGAACGCCTGGCTGGCGGCGGCCTGTTCGAGCTGTCGCGGGTCAGCGTGGACGGCCGCCCGGTGGATCTCGGCCTGATGCGGATCCAGGTCGATGGCGACCTGCGCCTGGCCGAATCCGCCGATCTGGTGGTGTTGCCGGCCAGCGGCAGCAACGTGAAGGCCGCGCTTGCCGGCAACGGGGCGCTGATCGACTGGTTGCGCCAGCGGCCGCCAGCGCAGCGCCTGGCGAGCCTGTGCAGCGGCGCCTTCCTGCTCGCGGAAGCGGGACAGCTCGACGGCCACCGGGCGACCACTCACTGGGCGCTTGAGGATGCCTTCCGCCAGCGCTTCCCCGCCGTCGAGCTGTGCATCGACCGGCTGCTCACCGAGGATGGCGCGCGTTTCTGCTCCGGCGGCGCGCAGGCCGGGCTCGACCTCTGCCTGCACCTGGTAGCCCGGCTCGGCGGCGAGGTGCTGGCGCAACGCCTCGCCAGCGCCCTGGTGGTCGACCGAGAGCGGGGCAACCAGTCGCGCTTCGTTCCGCTGCTGCCGGACGCCGCCGCTTACGAATCGCCGATGACCGCGCTGCTGGCCTGGCTGCGCGCGCATCACGCCGAGCCCATCGACCTCCAGCGCCTGGCCGAGCAGGCGCACTGTTCCCCGCGAACGCTGCTGCGCCGCTTCCGCCAGGCCACCGGGCTGACGCCCGCCGGCTACCTGCAGCGGCTGCGTATCGGCGTGGCCCAGGAGGCCCTGCGCAACCCGTCCCGCTCGCTGGAACAGGTGGCCGTGCAGGTCGGCTATGCGGACCGCGCAACCTTCGCCAAGCGTTTCAAACAGCTCTGCGGCGAAACACCCGGCGCTTTCCGCCGCCGCCTGGGCGCTCAGCCGCCCGCCACGCACTGAGCCCGTCGCGGACAAAAAAAGGGAGCCCGAAGGCTCCCTTTTTTACCGGCGAATCCTCAGTGCAGGATCTGCCCGAGGAACAGACGGGTACGTTCGTTCTGCGGATTGTCGAAGAAGGTGTTCGGCTCGGCCTGCTCGACGATCTCCCCCTTGTCCATGAAGATCACCCGGTTCGCCACGGTGCGGGCGAAGCCCATTTCGTGGGTCACGCAGAGCATGGTCATGCCGTCTTCGGCCAAGCCGATCATGGTGTCGAGCACTTCCTTGACCATCTCCGGATCGAGCGCCGAGGTCGGCTCGTCGAACAGCATGATCTTCGGCTTCATGCACAGCGCCCGGGCGATCGCCACGCGCTGTTGCTGGCCGCCGGAGAGCTGGCCGGGGAACTTGTTGGCCTGCTCGGGGATGCGCACGCGCTGCAGGTAGTGCATCGCGATTTCCTCGGCCTCCTTCTTCGGCATCTTGCGCACCCACATCGGTGCCAGGGTGCAGTTCTGCAGCACGGTGAGGTGCGGGAACAGGTTGAAGTGCTGGAACACCATGCCGACTTCGCTGCGGATCGTCTCGATCTGCTTGAGGTCGTTGGTCAGCTCGATACCGTCGACGATGATGCTGCCCTGCTGGTGTTCTTCCAGCCGGTTGATGCAGCGGATGGTGGTCGACTTGCCGGAACCGGAAGGCCCGCAGAGAACGATGCGCTCGCCCTGCTGCACGTTGAGGTTGATGTCCTTCAGCACATGGAACTGGCCGTACCACTTGTTCACGCCTTGCAGCTGGATGATCGGCTCGGCATTGGTTTGCAGGTTGGGTTGGTTCATCAGGGGCTCCTAACGCTTGTGGCCGGTGTTGAGCTTGTTCTCCAGGTGCATGGAGTAGCGCGACATGCCGAAACAGAAAATCCAGTAGACCAGGGCGGCGAACACGTAGCCCTCGGTGGACATCCCCAGCCACGCCGGGTCGGCCGTGGCGCGCTTGATGCTGTTGAGGAAGTCGAACAGGCCGATAATGATCACCAGGCTGGTGTCCTTGAACAGCGCGATGAAGGTGTTGACGATCCCGGGGATCACAAGTTTCAGCGCCTGCGGCAGGATCACCAGGCTCATGGTCCGCCAATAGCCGAGACCCATGGCGGCCGCGGCCTCGTACTGGCCCTTGGGAATCGCCTGCATGCCTCCGCGTACCACTTCGGCGATGTAGGCGGCCTCGAAGAAGATCACCATCACCATCGCGCGCAACAGCTTGTCGAGGTTCATGCCTTCAGGCAGGAACAGCGGCAGCATCACCGAGGACATGAACAGCACGGTGATCAGGGGCACGCCGCGCCAGAACTCGATGAAGGTCACGCTGAGCACCTTGATCGCCGGCATGTTGGAGCGCCGCCCCAGAGCCAGCAGGATACCCAGCGGCAAAGCGCCGGCGATGCCGACGGCGGCGATCACCACGGTCAGCATCAGGCCGCCCCACTGCGACGTGGGCACCTGCTGCAGGCCGAGGAAGCCGCCGTGCAGCAGCCAGTAGGCGAGGATCGGGTAGATCACCAGGAAGGCGATGCCGTATTTCGCCTTGAAGGCGAAACGCTTGAAGAACAGCGGCGCGGCACCGACGATCGCCAGGATCACCGTCAGATCGACGCGCCAGCGCAGTTCGGCCGGGTAGAAGCCGTACATGAACTGGCCGAAGCGGTCGCTGATGAAGACCCAGCAGGCGCCTTCGCGGCTGCAATCGGCGCGGGTGGTGCCGACCCAGTCGGCCTTGAAGATCGCCCACTCCAGCAACGGTGGAACGATCAGCCAGACGAGGTAGAGGCCGATCAGGGTGAGGATGGTGTTGAACACGCCGGAGAACAGGTTGGCCCGCATCCAGGCGATCGGCCCGAAGCTGAGCGCCGGTGGCGGCATGTCGGGCTTGAAGGTATGTGTGGTCATGGCAGCCCCTTACCGCTCGATCAGCGCGATGCGCTTGTTGTACCAGTTCATCAGCAGCGAAATGCTGATGCTGATGGCCAGGTAGACGCTCATGGTGATGGCCATGGTTTCGATTGCCTGACCGGTCTGGTTGAGCACCGTGCCGGAGAACAGCGAGACCATGTCCGGGTAGCCGATACCGGCCGCCAGCGAGGAGTTCTTCGCCAGGTTGAGATACTGGCTGGTGAGCGGCGGGATGATCACGCGCATGGCCTGCGGGATGATCACCAGGCGCAGCAGTTGCCCCGGACGCAGGCCCAGCGAACTGGCGGCCTCGGTCTGCCCGTGGCTGACCGACTGGATGCCCGCGCGCACGGTTTCACCGATGAACGCCGCGGTATAGATCGACAGCGCGAGGACGATGGACACCAACTCCGGGATCATCACCCAGCCGCCACGGAAGTTGAAACCCTGCAGCACCGGCACTTCCCAGTGCAGCGGCAGGCCGGCGACCAGCATGGTCAGGCCCGGCAGCACGACGATCAGCGCCAGGCTGGTCAGCGCCGCGGGGAACCGCTGGCCGGTCGCATGCCGACGCGCCTTGGCCCAGCGCCACAGAGCGACGATCCCGACCAGCGCCACCAGGACCGACAGCACGAACGGCCAGAAGGCCTCGGCGGCCACCGGCGCCGGCATCTGCAGGCCGCGGTTGTTGACGAAGAACAGGTCACCGAAGTTGAGGCTCTGGCGCGGGCTCGGCAGCGGGGCGAGCACGGCGAAGTACCAGAAGAAGATCTGCAGCAGCGGCGGGATATTGCGGAAGGTCTCGATATAGACCGTGGCGAGCTTGCGGATCAGCCAGTTGGGCGACAACCGCGCGACGCCGAGGATGAAGCCGAGCACGGTGGCGAGGACGATACCGACCACCGACACCAGCAATGTATTGAGCAGGCCGACGAAGAACACCCGGCCATAGGTATCGGCCTCGGTGTAGTCGATCAGGTGCTGGGAAATGCCGAACCCGGCACTGTTGCCGAGGAATCCGAAACCGGAAGTGATACCGCGGTGTTCCAGGTTGGTCTGCGCGTTATCGAACAGGTACCAGCCGAAGCTGACCACGAGAATGACGGCGAGTATCTGGAAAACCCACGCACGTACCTGGGGATCGGTCCAGACCGAACCACGCCGGCGCGGCGCTTGTGCTGTGTTTTGCATAGGAGCCCTCTTTGAAGTCCAACGCCCACGAGGTGTGGGCGTCAGGCTTCATCTGGTCAGAACGAACCAGCCCGCACGAGGCGGGCTGGGGCGACGGTCAGCGCACCGGCGGTGCGTATTGCAGACCACCTTTGTTCCACAGGGCGTTGAGGCCACGCTCGATCTTCAGCTCGCTGCCGGCACCGACGTTGCGATCGAAGACTTCACCATAGTTGCCGACTTCCTTGACGATCTTGACGACCCAGTCCTTCGGCAGCTTCAGGTCCTTGCCGAATTCGCCTTCGGTGCCCAGCAGGCGGCCGACGTCCGGATTCTTGGTGGACTTGGCCATCTCTTCGACGTTCTTCGAGGTGATGCCCATTTCTTCGGCGTTGACCATGGCGAAGAGCGTCCAGCGAACGATGTCGAACCATTCCTCGTCACCCTGACGAACGGATGGGCCGAGCGGCTCCTTGGAGATGACTTCCGGCAGAACGACGTAGTCGTCCGGCGCGGCCAGCTTGATGCGCTGTGCGTACAGCTGCGACTGGTCGGAGGTCAGCACGTCGCAACGGCCGGACTCGACCGACTTGGCGCTCTCGTCGGAGGTGTCGTAGGTGATGGGGGTGTATTTCAGGTTGTTGGCGCGGAAGTAGTCCGACAGGTTCAGCTCGGTGGTGGTACCGGCCTGGATGCAGACGGTAGCGCCGTCGAGTTCCTTGGCACTGGAAACGCCGAGCTTCTTGTTCACCAGGAAGCCCTGGCCGTCGTAGTAGGTCACGCCAGTGAAGTTCAGGCCCATCGCGGCATCGCGCGAGCTGGTCCAGGTGGTGTTGCGCGAGAGCACGTCGACTTCCCCGGACTGCAGCGCGGTGAAGCGCTCCTTGGCGGTCAGCGGGCTGAACTTGACCTTGCTCGCATCACCGAAAACGGCAGCGGCGACCGCGCGGCAGACATCCACGTCGATCCCTTTGTACTGGCCTTTGGCGTCGGCATAGGAGAAGCCCGGCAGACCGTCGCTGATACCGCACTGGACGAAGCCTTTCTTCTGTACCGCATCGAGGGTAGCGCCGGCTTGCGCGAAGCTGCTAACACCGAGTACCGCTGCCGTGGTGAGCACAGCGAGAGTGGATTTCACCATCTTCATCAAAACCTCCAATTGCCTTTGTTGTGTCGGAGTCTCGGTCGCTCACCGCACCCTTGTGGGGCTTACCGCCCTGACGAGCAGGACGGCCGGTTGCGGACCTGGGCCCGGACGATGCGGCGGGCGATCCTGCCGGCGCTCATCCAGGAGTTGCCTGCTGATCAAAGCGGGCGGGAGACGTAACGAGCCAAGCGTAGCGCCTTGCGGCACACGGCATGACGGGGAACCTGTTCTACGTGGGTTGGCGACGACGTTGCGGTACAGTTGTTACCGTTACAGTCGCTGCGATCTGATTAGCAAAGCGCGTACCAAACCACTGGAAAAGCTCGATAAAATTGGGTCAATACCAAAACTTCCAGCGGTGCGACATCTTCTTTCCTGAATAGCCTGCGGACGCAACGACCAAGGCACTAAAAACGTGCCATAGCACCAAATTGGAGCATACATGAGCGAAGCATTGATTCTTAACCCCACACATCAGGCCGACGCGTGCGTAATCTGGTTGCATGGATTGGGCGCGGACCGCTACGACTTCGAGCCGGTCGCGCTTGCACTACAGCAGCGCATGGACACCCTGCGTTTCGTGCTGCCACAGGCGCCGACTCAGCCGGTGACCATCAACAACGGCTACGCGATGCCCAGCTGGTACGACATCCTCGCCATCAGCGGCGAATCGCGGGCCATCGATCGCGACCAGATGGAGCGCTCAGCGCAACGCGTGATCGACCTGGTCGAGGCACAGCGCGATGACGGCATCGACCCGCGGCGCATCTTCCTCGCCGGTTTCTCCCAAGGCGGCGCCGTGGTGCAGCACACGGCCTTCCTGCGCTGGGCCGGTCCGCTGGGGGGCGTGCTGGCGCTGTCGACCTACGCGCCCACCTTCAGCGACGCGCTCGAGTTCAACGAGACGCAGCAGAACCTGCCGGTGCTCTGCCTGCACGGACGCCACGACGATGTGGTGCCGCCTGCCCTGGGCCGCGCCGCCCACGACTTCCTCGCCGCGCGCGGCATTCCGGTTCAGTGGAAGGACTACCCGATGGCCCACGCGGTGGTGCCCGAAGAAATCATGGACATCGCCACCTGGCTGGCGGAACGTCTGAAGTGAGCGTCGCGGGCTTTCACTGAGCAGTCGCAACGGGCGGGGCACGGGCCGGCTATATTCAGATCGTTACTGGCACTTTGCCCCAGGAATACTGTCCATTCCCCGACGCTCGCCAAACGACAGGAAGCTTGCAATGCCCGCAGCGCCCGCCCTCGCCAACCACCCGACCGGATGCCCGGCATGAAGACGATGCCGTGGCAGGCCGACCTGCCAACGCTGCGCCAACTGGAACTGCTGGAGAACGTCAGCGACGAGGTGCTGCAGTCGATAAGCGGTGAATTCGAACTCTGCGAACTGGATACCGGCGAGATCCTGCTCTCGCCGTTCAACCCCAACGCCTACCTTTATCTGATCCTCGAGGGTCAGCTGAAGCTCTACCTCGGCTCGCTGGACAACCAGTCGGTGATCAGCCTGCTTCCCGGCGAATGCGCCGGCGAAATAAGCGTGATCGACCGCCAGCCGCCCTCCGCCTACATCGTCGCCGAGTGCAGGTGCCGGCTCCTGCGCCTGCCGCGCCAGACGCTGTTCGGGCTGATCTCCCACTCGCCGCAAGCCATGGAGAAACTGCTGGAAACGCTCTGCGGCAGGGTCCGCCGCGGCAACAGCATCATTCTCGACACCGAGCAGAACGCCAACGTCGACACCCTCACCGGGCTGTTCAACCGGCGCTGGCTTGAACACGTCTACGAGCGCGAAAGCACCCGCTGTGCCTTCAACGATCAGGACCTCTGCATGCTCATGCTCGATGTCGATCACTTCAAGGCCTACAACGACAAGTTCGGCCACCTGGCGGGCGACTACGCCCTCTGCCTGGTGTCCCACACCCTGCGCAACCAGTTGCGACCCAAGGACAGCATGGTGCGTTTCGGCGGTGAGGAGTTCGTCATCCTGCTCCCCGAGATGAGCCGCGACGAAGCCCGCGGGATCGGCGAGCGCCTGCGTCAGAGCCTCGAGCAGATCAACACTTTCTATTCCCCGGTCGGCGTTCTGCCCGGCGTCACTGTGTCCATCGGGCTCGGCCAGATGGAAGCCGGCGACACCCTGAAAAGCCTCATCTCCCGCGCCGACACCGCGCTCTACCAGGCCAAGCAGCAGGGTCGCAACCGCCTCTGCGGCTGAGCCCGCGGCCGCCGCACCTCCCCCGGGCGCCCGCCCTCCGCGGCGTTTCGCCCTGCGGGCTTCTTGCTTTACACTGCCAGGCGTTCATTCCATAACCAAACTGACGAGATCACCGTGCTCAAAGCACTCAAGAAAATGTTCGGCAAAGCCGAAGAGTCCGTCACTGGCGGCGTATCCAGCCCAACCGCCTCCCCTT
Source organism: Pseudomonas sp. PS02288 (assembly GCF_029959715.1). Taxonomy (NCBI): domain Bacteria; kingdom Pseudomonadati; phylum Pseudomonadota; class Gammaproteobacteria; order Pseudomonadales; family Pseudomonadaceae; genus Pseudomonas; species Pseudomonas sp. PS02288. Next base: position 10,976 of record NZ_JASCPA010000080.1, read on the forward strand.
CCAGCGCCGATCGTGGCCTGCCGTCCTTCCAGAACCAACCCGCTGCCGAGCGTGAAAGCACGCCGAGCCGCCCCGCCGCAGAGGCCGAGAAGCCCTCCGAGCGCAAACCCGCCCGTGCGCGCCGCGAGCGCAGCGCCAAGGCCCCGGTGGGGGACAACTGGACCCTCGCCGACTTCCAGGTCGAGCCGGCCGAAGGCAAGACCCGCTTCCACGACTTCAAGCTCGATCCGCGCCTGATGCACGCCATCCACGACCTCGGTTTTCCCTACTGCACGCCGATCCAGGCGCAGGTGCTGGGTTTCACCCTCAAGGGCCAGGACGCCATCGGCCGCGCCCAGACCGGTACCGGAAAGACCGCCGCCTTCCTCATCTCGATCATCACCCAGTTGCTGCAGACCCCGCCGCCCAAGGAACGCTACATGGGCGAGCCGCGCGCGCTGATCATCGCGCCGACCCGCGAGCTGGTGGTGCAGATCGCCAAGGATGCGGCGGCGCTGACCAAATACAGCGGTCTCAACGTGATGACCTTCGTCGGCGGCATGGACTTCGACAAGCAGCTCAAGCAACTCGAGGCCCGCTACTGCGACATCCTGGTGGCGACGCCGGGGCGCCTGCTGGACTTCAACCAGCGTGGCGAAGTGCATCTGGACATGGTCGAGGTGATGGTGCTCGACGAAGCCGACCGCATGCTCGACATGGGCTTCATCCCGCAGGTGCGGCAGATCATCCGGCAGACGCCGATGAAGGGCGAACGCCAGACCCTGCTGTTCTCCGCCACCTTCACCGAAGACGTGATGAACCTCGCCAAGCAGTGGACCACGGAGCCGGCGATTGTCGAGATCGAACCGGAAACCGTCGCCAGCGACAACGTCGAGCAGCACGTCTACGCGGTCGCCGGCAGCGACAAGTACAAGCTGCTGTACAACCTCATCACGCAGAACGACTGGGTGCGGGTGATGGTCTTCGCCAACCGCAAGGACGAAGTGCGGCGCATCGAGGAGCGCCTGACCCGTGACGGCATCAGCGCCGCGCAGATGTCCGGCGACGTGCCGCAGCACAAGCGCATCCGCACCCTGGAAGACTTCCGCGAAGGCAAGATCCGCGTGATGGTCGCCACCGATGTCGCCGGCCGTGGCATCCACGTCGATGCCATCAGCCACGTGATCAACTTCACCCTGCCGGAAGACCCGGACGACTACGTGCACCGCATCGGCCGTACCGGCCGCGCCGGCGCCAGCGGCACCTCGATCAGCTTCGCCGGCGAGGACGACGCCTTCGCCCTGCCGCCGATCGAAGAACTGATGGGCCGCAAGATCACCTGCGAAATGCCGCCGGACGAGTTGCTCAAGCCGGTGCCGCGCAAGCACTGATCGCCGACGAAGAAACGGAGCCCCAGGGCTCCGTTTTTCGTTCCGGCGCCGCTCATGCCCGCCTGGCAAAGCGAAGCGCGCTCCGCCAGACTCGCTCATCGCCTCCAGGGAACGACGCCATGACCGAGCGCTTCGACGCCGCCGACCTCACCCGCGCCGTGCAGGCCGGTATCCTCCAGCCTGGCCAGGAGCAGGCGCTGCTGGCCTTCCTGCGCCGTCAGCAACCGGACCAGCCGAGCTTCCAGCTCGCCCACGTCGCCTACTACTTCGGCGCCGTGCTGATCATCGGCGCGCTCGGCTGGCTGCTCACCGAGGCGTGGATGCGCATCGGCGAGATCGCCCTGCTGCTGATCGCCATCGCCTACATGGCGCTGTTCACCCTCTGCGGCCTGGGCCTCTGGCGCCGCGGCCTGCAGATTCCCGGCGGGCTGCTCGGCGCGGTGGCGGTGAGCCTGACGCCGCTGGCGGTGTTCGCCCTGCAGCGCCTGCTCGGCTGGTGGCCGGAGGACGACGGGCTCGGCGATTACCACGACTACTACGTCTACGTGCGTGGCGGCTGGCTCGGCATGGAGGTGGCGACCGTGCTGGCCGGGCTGCTGATGCTGCGCCTGCTGCCCTTTCCGTTCATCGTCATGCCGCTGGCGGTGGCGCTGTGGTTCATGTCGATGGACCTGACAGACCTGCTCTACGGCACGGACTTCAGCTGGGAACAGCGGCGCTGGGTGTCGCTCTGGTTCGGCCTGGCGCTGATTCTCGCCAGCCTGCTGGTGGACGGGCGAACCCGGCGCGACTTCGCCTTCTGGGGCTACTTCGCCGGCCTGCTGGCGTTCTGGGGCGGACTGACCCTGATGGACAGCGGCAGCGAGCTGGGCAAGGCCTTCTACTGCCTGATCAACCTGTCCCTGATGGGCATCGCGGTGGCCCTGCGCCGGCCGCTGTTCATGGTCTTCGGCGCGCTCGGCGTGGCGGCCTACCTGGGCTACCTGTCGCACCGGGTGTTCGCCGACTCCCTGCTGTTCCCGATCGTGCTGACGCTGATCGGCATCGGTTTGATCGGCATCGGCGTCGCCTATCAGAAACGCCGCGAGACCCTGACGGAAAACCTGCGCCAGGCGCTGCCGAAAGGCCTGCTGGCGTTGCTTCCCGCCCTGCGACGCTGACGCGGATCATCATGGGTAATCAGGCGAGGGCTACGCTGAAAGTACGCCAACGCTTGGCGGGAGGCTTCGCCATGGACAACTTCCACCTCATGATTTCCCTTCTGGTCGCAGGATTCCTGCTGCTCGGCATCGGCTTCACCTTCCGCGAGAAGGAATGGGGCGTCTGGATGACCGGCGCCGGCGGCCTGTCGATGCTCGCGCCGATCGCCCTGGGCATCTACATCGGCCTCAACTGAAGCAGCCGGCCGCATCTCGGGGTCGGGGCAAGCCGTGCAGGGGACCCGAACGGATCAACCGCAACCCGGCCGACACTGGCTCTCCCAGCGCGCGGCGGCATCCTCGTCGCTGGCGCGCCCTTCCACCCAGCGCGGGCCCTCGGTGGTGTCTTCCTTCTTCCAGAACGGCGCGCGGGTCTTCAGGTAGTCCATGACGAAATCGCAGGCGGCGAACGCGGCCTGGCGGTGGGCGCTGGCGGTGCCGACGAAGACGATCGGCTCGCCCGGTTGCAGCGGGCCGACCCGGTGCAGCACGTCGACGCGCAGCAGCGGCCAGCGCCGCTCGGCCTCGGCGACGATCTTCGCCAGGGCCTTCTCGGTCATGCCGGGCGCGTGCTCGAGGAACATCCCCGCCACCTCACGGCCGTCGTTGAAATCGCGCACGTAGCCGACGAAGCCGACCACCGCGCCGATACCGACATTCGCCGCATGCAGCGCGTTGAGTTCGGCGCCGGGATCGAAAGCTGCCGCCTGCACGCGAATCGCCATCTCAGCCTCCGGTGACGGTGGGGAAAAAGGCGACCTGATCGCCGTCCTGCAGCGGCTCGGCGAGGCTGCACAGCTCGTCGTTACGCGCGCACATCAGGTTGCGCTCGGCGAGCACGTCCCAGGCGCCACCGCGCGCCAGCAACACCTGACGCAGGTCGTCGAGGCAGGCGAAGCGCGTGTCCCAGGGCAGCTGCTCGCTGTCCAGGCCGAGGCTTTCGCGGTAGCGGGCGAAGTACTGCACGCGGATCATCAGGCCTCCCCGGCGACGAAGTGGCCGCTCTTGCCGCCAAGTTTCTCCAGCAGGCGGATGCCCTCGATGAGCATGCCGCGGTCCACCGCCTTGCACATGTCGTAGATCGTCAGCGCGGCGACGCTGGCGGCGGTGAGCGCCTCCATTTCCACACCGGTCTGTCCGGCCAGCCTGCAGCGGGCGACGATGCGCACGCTGTCGTCGCCCTCGGCGCTCAGCTCGACCTTGACGCTGGTGAGCATCAACGGGTGGCACAACGGGATCAGCTCGGAGGTCTTCTTCGCCGCCTGGATGCCGGCAATGCGCGCGACGGCGAATACGTCGCCCTTGGGGTGGCCGCCTTGCTGGATCATCGCCAGGGTGGCGGGGAGCATGCGCACCCGCGCTTCGGCGGTGGCTTCGCGCGAGGTCACCGCCTTTTCGGTGACGTCGACCATGTTGGCGCGGCCTTGGGAATCGAGGTGGGTCAGCATGGGAGTCGTCCGCCGTTGAAAGCCGGCAGTTTACAACGAAGGTGCGTCGGGGGGGGGGGCGCCGGGGGCCCCCCCCCCGGGGGGGGGGCCCCCCCCGGGGGGGGGGGGGGG
>NZ_JASCPA010000081.1:0-14632 GCF_029959715.1 Pseudomonas sp. PS02288
TCTGGGGGGCTCGGAGTTGTTTATAAGAGACAGTACTTTATCAGCCCCGCGTTGCCGGCGCCGGCAACGCTCATGTTCAGGCTGTCGCCGCCGCGTGCGTAGTACATGTAGATGTGCCCGGCGTCCATGAACAGCGCGCGCCGCGAGGGGCTCTGGCCAAGCGAGGCATGGCTGCCTTTCTCGTCCAGGTAATAGGCCTCGGTCTCGATGATCCGCGCCGCCAGCCAGAGCCCGTCGACCCGGTGGCGCAGCACCTTGCCCAGCAGGTCGCGGGCCACCTGCTGCGCGTCGCGGTCGAAGAATGCGTCCGCCAGCGGCCGCGCGCCGGGCCAGGGTGGCTCGCAGTGGAAGGGATCGGTCATCGGGGTTCTTCGAAGGTTGGGCTGGCCGCAGCATACCAAACGGCCTTTTCGCCCATGCGGCGGGCAGCGCGGCGAAAAGGTGTCGGGAAATTACCTCCGCGGCCGCCCTGGCCTGCGCGCGTTCGCCATCTGCCGGGCGCCGCTGGGCGTGGGCGCCCGCGACCGCTATAATCAGCCGTTTTCCAAGACTGCCAGGCCGCCGAGATGACCGAGTCCGTGCACGATTACATGATCCGTCTGGGCCGCGCCGCACGCGCCGCCTCGCGGGTGGCCGCGCGCGCCAGCACTGCGCAGAAGAACCGCGCGTTGCAGGCCGCCGCCAATGCGCTTGACGCCTCGCGCGCCGAGCTGGCCCAGGCCAACGAGCTGGACCTGGCCGCCGCCCGCGCCAACGGCCTGGAACCGGCCATGGTCGACCGCCTGGCGCTGACTCCGGCGGTCATCGACAGCATGATCGAGGGCTTGCGCCAGGTGGCCACGCTGCCCGATCCGATCGGCGAGATCCGCGACATGCGCTACCTGCCCTCCGGCATCCAGGTCGGCAAGATGCGCGTGCCGCTGGGAGTGATCGGGATCATCTACGAATCGCGCCCCAACGTGACCATCGACGCCGCCAGCCTGTGCCTGAAATCCGGCAACGCGACCATCCTGCGCGGCGGTTCCGAGGCGATCCACTCCAACCAGGCGATCGCCCGCTGCATCCAGCAGGGCCTGGCCGAAGCCGAGCTGCCGGCGGCGCTGGTGCAGGTGGTGGAGACCACCGACCGCGAGGCGGTCGGCGCGTTGATCAGCATGCCGGAGTTCGTCGACGTCATCGTGCCGCGGGGCGGCAAGGGGTTGATCGAGCGCATCAGCCGTGACGCCAAGGTGCCGGTGATCAAGCACCTGGACGGCGTCTGCCACGTCTACATCGACGTCGCCGCCGATCTCGACAAGGCGATCCGCGTCGCCGACAACGCCAAGACCCAGCGCTATTCGCCGTGCAACGCCATGGAAACCCTGCTGGTGCACGCCGACATCGCCACTCGCGTGCTGCCACCGCTCGCCGCGATCTACCGCGACAAGGGCGTCGAGCTGCGGGGCGATGCGGCGACCCGCGCGCTGCTCGGCAGCGACGTGCTGGAAGCCAGCGAGGACGACTGGTTCGCCGAGTACAACGCGCCGATCCTGGCGATCCGCATCGTCGACTCGCTGGAGGCGGCCATCGAGCACATCAATCATTACGGCTCGCAGCACACCGACGCGATCGTCACCGAGAACTTCAGCGATGCGCGGCGCTTCCTCACCGAGGTGGATTCCAGCTCGGTGATGGTCAACGCCTCGACGCGCTTCGCCGACGGCTTCGAGTACGGCCTCGGCGCGGAGATCGGGATTTCCACCGACAAGCTGCACGCCCGCGGACCGGTCGGTCTGGAAGGCCTGACCAGCGAGAAATACGTCGTCTTCGGCGACGGTCACGTGCGCACTTGATCGGCTCTTCGCCGACCCCGCGGCGTATCGGGATTCTCGGCGGAACCTTCGATCCGGTGCACATCGGCCACCTGCGTGGCGCGCTGGAAATGGTCGAGCAGTTCTCCCTCGACGAACTGCGCCTGATTCCGGCGGCGCGCCCGCCGCATCGCGGCCAGCCACAGACCAGCGCCGAGGACCGTCTGGCGATGGTGCGCAGCGCGGTGGCCGGGGTGGCGCCGCTGACGGTGGACGACCGCGAGCTCAGGCGCGACAAGCCGTCTTACACCATCGATACCCTGGAGTCGTTGCGCGCCGAACTGGCCGTACACGACCAGCTGTTCCTGATCCTGGGCTGGGATGCCTTCTGCGGCCTGCCGGGCTGGCATCGCTGGAGCGAACTGCTCGAGCACTGCCACATCCTGGTGTTGCAGCGTCCGGATGCCGACAGCGAGCCGTCGCAGGAACTGCGCGATCTGCTCGCCGCGCGCAGCATCAGCGATCCGCAGGCGCTGGACGGGCCCGGCGGCAAGATCGCCATCGTCTGGCAGACGCCCTTGCAGGTGTCCGCCACGCAGATCCGTCAATTGCTGGCCAGCGGCCGCTCGGTGCGCTACCTGGTGCCGGATGCGGTGCTGGCCTATATCCAGGCGCACGGGCTTTACCCGGCGTCTCACTGAACTTGAGGTAGTTGCTTTGCAGAATGAAGAACTGGTCCAGCTGGCGGTCGCCGCCCTGGAAGACATGAAGGCCAAGGACATCACCGTGATCGATGTGCGTGGCAAGACCAGCGTCACCGATTTCATGGTGATCGCCAGCGGCACCTCCAGCCGCCACGTCAAATCCCTGGCCGACAACGTGCTGGAGAAGGTCAAGGAACAGGGCGTGCGGCCGATTGGCAGCGAAGGCCTGGACAGCGGCGAATGGGCCCTGCTCGACCTCGGCGACGTGGTCGTGCATGCCATGCAGGTCGCTACCCGGCAGTTCTACGACCTCGAACGCCTGTGGCAGGGCGCCGAGCAGAGCCGCGCGCAGCACGGCGGGACCCAGGGCTACGAGCCGCCGGACTTCGACAAGGAGTAACCCGCGGCCGTGCGCATCAAGCTGATCGCTGTCGGGTCGCGCATGCCGCGCTGGGTGGAGGAGGGCTGGCAGGAATATGCCAAGCGCATGCCCGCCGAGCTGGCCGTCGACCTGGTGGAAATCCCGCTCAATACCCGCGGCAAGAACGCCGACGTGGCGCGCCTGATCCGTCAGGAGGGCGAAGCCATGCTCGCCAAGGTGCAGCCCGGCGAGCGCATCGTCACCCTCGAAGTCGAAGGCAAGCCGTGGAGCACCGGGCAACTGGCCCGGGAGCTGGAGCGCTGGCGGCTGGATTCGCGCACGGTCAACCTCATGGTGGGCGGTCCGGAAGGGCTGGCGCCGGAAGTCTGTGCGCGCAGTGAACAGCGCTGGTCGCTGTCGCCGCTGACGTTGCCGCATCCGCTGGTGCGCATCCTCGTCGGCGAGCAGCTCTATCGCGCCTGGACGGTCATCTCCGGCCACCCGTACCACAAGTAGCAGTCCGAACATGCCGCAGCCGATTCGCCTCAAGGACCACGAAAAAGACGCCAGTCTGGTGCGTCGGCGGGTGATCGTCGGCGCGGTGGTGGTGGTCCTGCTGACCCTGACGCTGGTGGCGCGGCTGTATTACCTGCAGGTGATCCAGTACGACTACCACTCGACGCTGTCGGAGAACAACCGCGTCCACGTCCAGCCGATCCCGCCGACCCGCGGGCTGATCTACGACCGCAACGGCGTGATCGTCGCCGACAACCGGCCCAGCTTCAGCCTCACGGTGACGCGCGAGCGCACCGGCGACTGGCAGTCGGTGCTCGACACCATCGTCGAGGTGCTGCAGCTCAGCGAAGAGGACCGGGCGATCTTCGAGAAGCGCATGAAGCAGGGGCGCCGGCCGTTCGAGCCGGTGCCGATCCTGTTCGAGCTGTCCGAGGAGCAGATCGCCCGCATCGCCGTGAACCAGTTCCGCCTGCCCGGCGTGGAAGTGGTGGCGCAACTGGTCCGGCATTACCCGCAGGGCGAGCATTTCGCGCATTCGGTGGGGTATGTCGGGCGGATCAACGAGGCCGAGCTCAAGCGCCTCGATCCGGTCAACTACAGCGGCACCCACCACATCGGCAAGACCGGCATCGAGCGCTTCTACGAGAATGAGCTGCACGGCCAGGTCGGCTACGAAGAGGTCGAGACCAACGCCCGCGGTCGCGTGCTGCGGGTGCTCAAGCGTACCGATCCGACGCCCGGCAAGGACATCCACCTGACCCTCGACATCAAGCTGCAGGAAGCCGCCGAGGCGGCGCTGGGCGGGCGGCGCGGCGCGGTGGTGGCGATCGATCCGGCCAACGGCGACGTGTTGGCGATGGTGAGCCAGCCGAGCTTCGACCCCAACCTGTTCGTCACCGGCATCGGCTTCAACGCCTACGCCGCGCTGCGCGACTCCGAGGACCGTCCGCTGTTCAACCGCGTGCTGCGCGGCCAGTACCCGCCGGGGTCGACGATCAAACCGGCGGTGGCGGTCTCGGGGCTCGAGGCCGGGGTGATCACGCCGGATACGCGGGTGTTCGATCCGGGCTATTACCAGTTGCCCAACTACGACCACAAATACCGCAACTGGAACCACAGCGGAGACGGCTGGCTGAGCCTGGAAACCGCGATCATGCGCTCCAACGACACCTACTTCTACGAGCTCGCCCACCGCATGGGCATCGATCGTCTGCACGACTACCTGAGCCGCTTCGGTATCGGCAGGAAGGTCTCGCTGGACATGTTCGAGGAGGCCGAAGGGCTGATGCCGTCGCGCGAATGGAAGCGCGCGCGCTACCGCCAGGCGTGGTTCCCGGGGGAAACGCTGATCCTCGGCATCGGCCAGGGCTACATGCAGGCGACCCCGCTGCAACTGGCGCAGACCGCGGCGCTGCTGGCCAACCACGGCAAGTGGATTCGCCCGCACTTGGCGAAGACCATCGAGGACCAGCCGCCGGTGGACGAGAACCCGATACCCGACATCCTGGTGCGCGATCCGAAGTTCTGGGACTACGCGCGCAACGGCATGGTCCAGGTGATGCACGGCGCCCGCGGCACCGCGCGCCGGGTCGGCGAGACGGCGACCTATCACATCGCCGGCAAGAGCGGCACGGCTCAGGTGGTGGCGATCCGTCAGGGCGAGAAGTACGACCGCAACAAGCTGCAGGAGCGCCACCGCGACCACGCCCTGTTCATCGGTTTCGCGCCGGCGGAGAAGCCGCGCATCGCCGTGTCGGTGATGATCGAGAACGGCGAGTCCGGTTCCGGCGTCGCCGCGCCGGTGGTCAAGCAGGTGATGGACGCCTGGCTGCTCGGCGCCGATGGCCAGCTGAAACCCGAATACGTGCCGAACGCGCCTCTGGAGAACCTCGATGGGCAACGGTAACTTCGACCGCACGCTGTCCGATCAGGACGTGATGCGCCGGCGCGCGACGCTGCTACAACGCCTGCACGTCGACGGCATCCTGCTTACCCTGCTGCTGGTCCTGGCGTCGGGCAGCCTTTTCGTTCTCTATTCGGCCAGTGGTCGCGACTGGGACCTGCTGATCAAGCAGGCCAGCTCTTTCGGTCTCGGCCTGCTGGGCATGGTGGTGATCGCCCAGTTCGAGCCGCGCTTCCTCGCCCGCTGGGTGCCGCCAGCCTACGTGGTGGGCGTCAGCCTGCTGGTGGTGGTGGACGTGATGGGCCACAACGCCATGGGCGCGACCCGCTGGATCAACATCCCCGGGGTGATCCGCTTCCAGCCCGCCGAATTCATGAAGATCATCATGCCGGCGACCATCGCCTGGTACATGTCCAAGCGCAGCCTGCCGCCGCGGCTGAAACATCTGGCGATAAGCCTGTTGTTGATCGGTATCCCCTTCGTGCTGATCATCCGCCAGCCGGACCTCGGCACGTCGCTGCTGGTCCTGGCGTCGGGGGCCTTCGTGCTGTTTATCGGCGGTTTGCGCTGGCGCTGGATCATCGGCGCGGTGGCCGCGGTGATTCCAGTGGCGGTGGCGATGTGGTTCTTCGTCATGCACGACTACCAGAAGCAACGGGTACTGACGTTCCTCGATCCGGAGAGCGATCCGCTGGGCACCGGCTGGAACATCATCCAGTCGAAGGCGGCGATCGGTTCCGGCGGCGTGTTCGGCAAGGGCTGGCTGCTCGGCACCCAGTCGCACCTGGATTTTTTGCCGGAAAGTCACACGGACTTTATCATTGCCGTCCTCGGCGAGGAGTTCGGCCTGGTTGGCGTTTGCCTGCTGCTGCTGATCTACTTGCTGCTGATCGGCCGCGGCCTGGTGATCACCGCTCAGGCCCAGACGCTGTTCGGCAAGCTGCTGGCGGGCAGCCTGACCATGACGTTCTTCGTCTACGTATTCGTCAACATCGGCATGGTCAGCGGGCTGTTGCCGGTGGTGGGAGTTCCGCTCCCCTTCATCAGTTATGGCGGAACTTCGCTGGTGACCCTGCTGTCAGGGTTCGGGGTTTTGATGTCGATCCACACCCACCGCAAGTGGATCGCACAGGTTTGATAAGAGTGAAGAATTCAATGCAGGTATTGCGCGGCTGGGCTGCTCGTAACTCACGTTTGATCGGTCTGGCTGGCAGCCTGGGGGTGATCGCTCCGGTGCAGGCGGGTGACTACGACGCGTCACAGCCGGTGGCCGACTTCGTGACCAGCATGACCCGCGACTACGGGTTCGCCAGCGAACAGCTGACCACGCTGTTCCATGAAGTGGAGCGCAAGCAGGCGATCCTCGACGCCATCTCGCGGCCGGCCGAGAAGGTCAAGCCGTGGAAGGACTACCGGCCGATCTTCATCACCGATGCGCGCGTCGCCCAGGGCCTGGACTTCTGGCGCCAGCACGAAGACGCGCTCGCCCGCGCCGAGCAGGAATACGGCGTGCCGGCGCAGATCATCGTGGCGATCATCGGCGTGGAGACCTTCTACGGGCGCAACACCGGCAACTACCGGGTGATCGACGCCCTGTCGACGCTGTGCTTCGACTATCCGCCGCGCGCGCCTTTCTTCTGCCAGCAGCTCAAGGAGTTCCTCCTGCTGTCGCGCGAAGAACAGGTCGACCCGCTCACCGTGAAGGGTTCCTACGCCGGCGCCATGGGCCTGCCGCAGTTCATGCCCGGCAGCTTCCGCGCCTACGCGGTCGACTTCGACAATGACGGCCATATCGACATCTGGGGCAACCCGGTGGACGCCATCGGCAGTGTGGCCAGCTACTTCAAGCGGCACGGCTGGACGCCGGGCGAACCGGTGGTGAGCCTGGCGACCACGCGGGGCGAGCGGGTGGACGAAGGCCTTACCGACGGCCTCGATCCGGTCAAGAACGTTGGCGAACTGCGCGCCCTCGGCTGGGCCAGCAGCACTGCGCTGCGCGATGACATCCCGGTCACCGCCTTCCGTCTGGATGGCGAAAATGGCGCCGAATACTGGATGGGCTTGCCCAACTTCTTCGTCATCACCCGCTACAATCGCAGCGTGATGTACTCCATGGCGGTTTATCAATTGTCCGATCTGCTGGTCAAAGCCCGAGGCAACAAGTGATGCCACAGCGCCCGTTCCGCCTGGCGATGCTCAGCGCCCTGGCGCTGCTGATGGTCAGCTGCTCCAGCAGTCGCGCGCCGCAGTCGCCGTCGAGCGGCGCCGTTGTCGGAGGCCCCGGCGACTACAACCGTCCGCACCGCGACGGCGCGCCCTGGTGGGACGTCGACGTCTCGCAGATTCCCGACGCCGTGCCGATGCCCAACTACGGCCCGGTGAAGGCCAATCCCTACACGGTGCTCGGCAAGACCTATTACCCGCTCAACGAAAGCCGCCGCTACCAGGCGGTCGGCACCGCGTCCTGGTACGGCACCAAGTTCCACGGCCAGGCCACCGCCAACGGCGAGAAGTACGACCTTTACGGGATGAGCGCGGCGCACAAGACACTGCCACTGCCCAGCTACGTGCGGGTGACCAACCTGGACAACGGCAAGAGCGTGGTGCTGCGGGTCAACGACCGCGGACCGTTCTATTCCGACCGGATCATCGACCTGTCCTTCGCCGCGGCAAAGAAGCTCGGCTACGCCGAAACCGGCACCGCGCGGGTCAAGGTCGAAGGCATCGACCCGGCCGAATGGTGGGCCAAGCAGGGCCGACCGGTGCCGATGATGCTCGCCCAGCCGCAAATGGCCACGGCGGCGCCCGTCGCCCGCACTCCGGCGCAGGTCGCCACGCAGCCGGTCGAGCAGTACACCCCGCCGCCCCAGCAACACGCCGCCGCCGTCCTGCCCGTGCAGATCGACGCAAAAAAAAACGCTTCGCTCGCAGCCTCTGGCCTGTATCTCCAGGTGGGCGCCTTCGCCAATCCGGACGCTGCGGAGCTTCTCAAGGAGAAGCTGAGTACGGTGGTGACTGCACCGGTGTTCATCAGCTCGATAGCGCGCAACCAGCAGATACTGCATCGCGTGCGTCTGGGGCCGATCGACACTCAGGGTGAGGCCGAACAAGTACAGAGCAGCGTGCGGCTGGCGAAGCTCGGCCAGCCCACCCTGGTCCGCCCGGACTGAGGGCACCGCCCCCACAGGGCATCCGCAGGACGCGGAACAGGCGACCGACGTCCAGGCGACGGTCGCGATTTCCAGCAAACACATCAGAGAGTCGGATGAATATCACCAGCTTTGCGCAACGCCTGCTTGTCTCGTTTCTGCTCGTCGCCACGCCGGCCGCCTGGGCCGCCGATCAGGCGATCCCCGCGCCGCCGCAACTCGCCGCCAAGGCCTACGTGCTGATGGACGGCGCCAGCGGCCAGGTGCTGATCGAGAACAACGGTGACGAACGCCTGCCTCCGGCGAGCCTGACCAAGTTGATGACCGCCTACATCGCCACCAACGAGATCCAGGCCGGGCGCATCGGCGAGAGCGACATGGTCACCGTCAGCGAGCACGCCTGGCGCACCGGCGGTTCGCGGATGTTCATCCAGGTCGGCACCCAGGTGTCGGTCAGCGACCTGCTGCACGGCATCATCATCCAGTCCGGCAACGACGCCAGCGTGGCCATCGCCGAGCACATCGCCGGCAGCGAAGACGCCTTCGCCGACATGATGAACACCACCGCGCAGAAGCTCGGCATGACCAACAGCCACTTCATGGATGCCACCGGCCTGCCCAATCCGGACCACTATTCCTCGGCCCGCGACATGGCGATCCTGGCGCGCGCGATCATCTACGGCGAGCCGACCCACTACGCGATCTACGCGCAGAAGGAATTCTTCTGGAACAACATCAAGCAGCCCAACCGCAACCTGCTGCTGTGGCGCGACAAGACCGTCGACGGCTTGAAGACCGGCCATACCGAAGAAGCCGGCTACTGCCTGGTGGCGTCGGCCCTGCGTGACGGCCAGCGGATGATCGCCGTGGTCTTCGGCACCGCCAGCGAGCAGGCGCGAGCCGCCGAGACGCAGAAGCTGCTGACCTATGGCTTCCGGTTCTTCGAGACCCAGACCTTCTACCAGAAGGGGGCCGAGCTGGCCAAAGCGCCGGTCTGGAAAGGCACCACCCGCGAAGTGCGTGCCGGGCTCGCCGAGGACCTGTCGATGACCCTGCCGCGCGGTCAGATCAAGGCGCTGCAGGCCAGCATGACGCTCAACCCGCAGCTGGTCGCCCCGATCGCCAAGGGCGACGTGATTGGTAAGGTCGAAGTCAAACTGCAGGACAAGGTCGTCCATAGCGCCGACCTGATCGCCCTCGAGGCGGTCGAGGAAGGGGGTATCTTCCGCCGCCTGTGGGACAGCATCCGCCTGTTCTTCTACGGTTTGTTCAACTGACCTTCCGCTGGCGGCGGCCCTGATCCGGTGCCGCCGCCTCCCGGATCACGAGCCCGCGTGCGTCCCATGACCGAAGAAACTCAAGCCCCGAAAATCGAATTCCCCAGCGAGCGCTATCCGATCAAGGTGATCGGCGACGCCCATGAAAGCTTCGTCGACATGGTCATCGAAGTGATCCAGCGTCACGCCCCGGACCTCGATGCCTCCACCGTGGTGAAGCGCGACAGCCGCAACGGCCGCTTCCTCTCGGTGCAGGTGCTGATCACCGCCACCGGCATCGAGCAGCTGCAGGCCATCAACGTCGACCTGCGTGCCACTGGCCTTGTGCACATGGTGATCTAGTGGCACCCGCCGAACTCGTGGTGCGTCATCTCGGGCTGGTGGAGTATCTGCCGACCCTGGAGGCCATGCGCCGCCTGACCGCCGAGCGCGACGCAACCACGCCCGACGAGATCTGGCTGCTGCAGCATCCCCGCGTGTTCACCCAGGGCCAGGCCGGCAAGGCCGAGCACCTGCTTGCTCCGGGCGAAATTCCCGTGGTCCAGGTCGATCGCGGCGGTCAGGTCACCTACCACGGTCCCGGCCAGCTGGTGGCCTACCTGATGCTGGACCTGCGTCGGCTCGGGCTGGGGGTGCGGGAGCTGGTCACGGCGATCGAGCAGAGCCTGGTGGAGCTGCTGGCCGGCTATGCCATCGACGCGGCGCCCAAGGCGGATGCGCCCGGCGTCTACGTCGCCGGCGACAAGATCGCCTCGCTGGGGCTGCGTGTCAGTCGTGGCTGTTCCTTCCACGGCCTGGCGCTCAACGTGGACATGGACATGTCGCCGTTCGGTCGGATCAATCCTTGCGGTTACGCCGGGTTGAAGATGGTCCAGCTCAGCGATCTGCTGGAGACGCCACCGGCGCTGGACGAGGTGGCGCAGCGTCTGGAGCGGATTCTGCGCCAGCGCCTGGGCTACCTCCGCTAACTCGGCGATACGGCTTCAGGGCCGCCCTTTGCGAAGAAAGAAATTTCCTGAACGATGCGAACACCCCGGATTGCCGCGGGGTGTCTTGCGTGGGCGCGATTCAGCTCAGGTTGAGCGCGGGGATCAGGCCGGTGACCAGCGGCTGGCCCGGAACCGGGACGGGCGCGGCGAGGCCCAGGTTGTTCTTCTCGAACACCCGGTCGGCGCGGTAGCTGGAGCGCACCAGCGGGCCGGCGGCGACTTCCATGAAGCCCTTTTCCAGGCCGATCTCGCGCAAGCGGTTGAATTCCTCCGGGCTCACCCAGCGCTTCACCGTCAGGTGATTGCGGGTCGGCTGCAGATACTGGCCGAGGGTCAGGATGTCCACGCCGATGGCGCGCAGGTCGTCCATGGTCGCCAGCACTTCCTCGTCCGTCTCGCCCAGGCCAAGCATCAGGCTGGTCTTGGTGAGGACCTCGGGACGGTGGCGCTTGGCGTGTTCCAGCGCGCGCAGGGTCTTCGCGTAGCCGGCGCGTGGGTCGCGCACTTCATGGGTCAGCCGCTCGACCGTTTCGACGTTCTGCGCGAACACTTCCAGCCCGGAATCGACCACCCGTTCGATGGCCTGCAGGTCGCCGTCGAAGTCCGGGGTCAGCGCCTCCACCACCACCTGCGGGGTGCGCTCCTTGATGGCGCGCACGCAGGCGGCGTAGTGGCCGGCGCCGCCGTCGTCGAGGTCGTCACGGTCCACCGAGGTCAGCACGATGTAGCGCAGCGCCATCAGTTCGACCGATTTGGCGGTGTTCTGAGGTTCTTCCTCGTCCAGCCAGCCGTTGGGGTTTCCGGTGTCCACGGCGCAGAAGCGGCAGGCGCGGGTGCACACGGAACCCATCAGCATGATGGTGGCGGTGCCGTTAGACCAGCATTCGCCCATGTTCGGGCAGTGCGATTCCTGGCACACGGTGCTCAGCCGATGCTCGCCGACATTGCGCTTCACCGCCTCGAAACGGCTGCCGCTGGGCGCCTTGACCCGCAGCCACGAAGGCTTGGGTTCGTGCACCTGGGGCTGCGCCGAGGCGCGGCGCTTCTGGCCATCCTTGATCGCGGTGATGCCCTGAGCGGTGCGGAACTTTTCGCCGCTGGCGACGGGTTTTGACGAGTCTATGTCGGACATCGGAACTGGCTCCGTGAGAGGCTCCGTTGGCAGCCGCAAGGGCAAATGGGGGAGGCGAAGTGTATCACAGGGGCGCGCCGCCGAGCCTGGGTGCCCGGCGGCTTGCGGCGATCAGCGGCCTTCGCGCAACTGCTTGATCAGTTCCTGGCTCGGGTAGCCGTCTGCCGGCCAGCCCAGCGACTGCTGGTAGGCGCGGATCGCCTTGCGGGTGTTGGCACCGATGATGCTGTCCGCTGCGCCCGGCTCGTAGCCGCGCGCGCTCAGGCGCTCCTGCAGTTCGATGCGCTCGCTGCGGCTCAGCGGAAGATCGTCGCGCGGCCACTCGCCAATAACCTTTCCGGCGCCCTGGAAGCGCTCGGAAAGCAGGCCGATGGCCAGCGCGTAGGAAGACGAGTTGTTGTACTTGAGGATCGCGCGGAAGTTGCTCAGCACCAGGAACGCCGGGCCACGATGACCGGCCGGCAGCAACAGCGAAGCGCTTTCGTCGGCCAACTGGCCCGGAAGCACCGGCGGCGCGATGCCCAACCCTTGCCATTCGCGTAGGGGTTTGCGGATGTCGGCATCGGCCAGGGCGTAGTCGAAGCCCTTGGGCAGCGTTACTTCGAAGCCCCAGGGCAGCCCGTGGCGCCAGCCGGAGGCCTGCAGGTAGTGGGCGGTAGAGGCCAGCGCGTCGGCCGAGGAGTCCCAGATGTCGCGACGCCCGTCGCCGTCGAAGTCCACGGCGTGGGTGTCGTAGGTGGTCGGGATGAACTGGGTCTGGCCCATCGCACCAGCCCAGGAACCGATCATCCGCTCCGGCTTCACGTCGCCGTGCTGGAGAATCTGCAGTGCGGCGATCAGCTGGCTCTGGGCGAAGCCCGGACGACGGCCTTCGTACGCCAGGGTCGCCAGCGAACGGATCACCGAGCGGCTGCCCATAATCTGGCCGAAGTTGCTTTCCATGCCCCATACCGCGACCAGCGTCTGCGGCTCGACGCCATAGCGCTGCTCGATGCTGGCGAGCAGGGCGGCGTTCTGCTGGATCAGCGCCTTGCCCTTGGCGACGCGCTGGGCGGACAGCGCGCCGTCGAGGTACTCCCAGACCGGCCGGGTGAATTCGGGCTGGCTGCGGTCGGCGTCGATCACGGCCTGGTCGGGGGTCACGCCGCTGAAGGCACGGTCGAAGACCTCGGCGCGGATGCCTGCCTTCAGTGCTTGACTGCGGAACCCGTCGCGCCATTGCTCGAAGCTGATGCTCGGCTCGGCCGCAGGCGGCGCTTCGGAGCTGACGGGCGCGGTGGCGGCGGGCGGCGTGGCGGATGGCGTGGGGGCGGCTTGCGGGGGGTTATCCGCGCAGGCGGAAAGGAAAGCCAGGGTGGCGCCCGTGAGCAGGGTACGAGTCAGCTCGGGTGCTTTGGGATAGGGCATGAAATCGAGGGTCTCGGTCGGTATCAGTGCATGACCTTAGCATGGCCGCCGGCTTTTTTAAGCCGCCAGAAGGACCGAAGCCTCTCCGTTGTACGACGGAGAGGCTTCGCGGCGGTAGCTGCCTTTGCCTTTTTTCGGGACTTCCTGGCGGCAGCGGAACAACGGTTGCGCGATCAGGGATTTGGCCTTGTTCGGCCTCGATTTGGCTTTTCTGGACATGCCGGTACTCCTGCGAAAGGGCGGCGCGCATGGTGCGCCCGAGCGGCATGGAAGTCCAGATGCTCAGTGGCTGGGAAGGCTCAGCCGCTTGCCGGACAGTTGCAGGCAGAGCAGCGCCAGGCCGTTCCACGGCGAGCCCTCGGCCTGGCCCTTGATCTGCGCATCGATGCGCTGGGCGTCGCCCAACAGCTGTTGCCAGCGCGCTGCGGAGTGCCGTTGCAGGGCCCGGGTCATCAGCGGTTTGCGCTTGTCCCAGACCGGCGGTCGTGCCTGGCTGAAGGCGCGGTCGAGCGGGATGCCCTGGGCTTGCTGGCGTGACAGGTTGGCCAGCAGGCGCAGCTCGCGGGCCAGCGCCCAGAGGATCACCGGGGTTTCCACGCCCTCGCCACGCAGGCCTTCGAGCATGCGCAGGGCGTGCGCGGATTCGCCGTTGAGAGCGGCGTCGATCAGCCCGAAGACATCGAAACGTGCGCTGTCGGCCACGGCGGCCTGCACGGTCTCGACGTCGATCTGCTCGCCCTCGGCGATCAGCTTGAGTTTCTCGATCTCCTGGGCGGCGGCAAGCAGGTTGCCCTCCACCCGCGCGGCGATCAGCTCCACGGCTTCCTGGCTGGCGCTCAGGCCGGCCTGCGCCAGGCGCTGGCGAATCCATTGCGGCAACTGCGCGGCGTCCACCGGCCAGATCTGCACGAACTGCGCCTGTGGCCCTTCGATGATGGCCTTGGCCCACTTGGTCTTCTGCGTGCTGCCATCGAGCTTGGGCAGGCTGACCAGCAGCAGGGTGTCCTCGGCGGGGCGACCCAGGTATTCGATCAGCGCGGCGGCGCCCTTGTCGCCCGGCTTGCCGGAGGGAATGCGCAGCTCGATCAGGCGCCGTTCGGCGAACAGCGAGAGGCTGGCGCCGGCTTCGTAGAGCAGGCCCCAGTCGAAATTGGCGTCGGCATGGAACACCTGGCGTTCGCCGAAGGCTTCGCGGCGGGCGGCGGCGCGGATCGCGTCGCAGGCTTCCTGGCACAGCAGCGGATCGTCGCCGCTGACCACGTACACCGGGGCGAGGCTGCCCTGCAGGTGCTTGCCGAGTTGGGCGACGTTGAGTTTCATCGGAAGGGAATCGGGGCGCCGCGGCGGCCCGGGGGGGTGCCGTGGGGGGGGTCGGCCGGTGGATCGGCGGCGGCTGGGGCCCCC
>NZ_JASCPA010000082.1:0-14493 GCF_029959715.1 Pseudomonas sp. PS02288
GGTCGGCACCGGGCGCGCACCAAGGCGGCTCACCGCGCGCTCGGCGGCGCGACGGCCGATGTAGGCCGGCGCGCCGAGCAGTTCGCCCTGGCGGTTGACGTCGTACCAATAGTCGCGCTGCATCTGCCCGTCGGCCTCGGCGATCATCACGCAGCTGAGACTGTGGCGGGTGCTGGCGTAACCGCCGACGAAACCGTGGCTGTTGCCGTAGACGCGGCAGCCCTGATGGGTGCTGACGCTGGTTCCATCGGCGTTGCGAATCCGTGTATCGGTATCGAAGGCGTGCGCCTCGCAGTCCAGCGCCAGCTCGATGGCGCGCTCCGGGGTGATCGCCCAGGGATGGTAGAGGTCGAGCTCGGGCAGCTCGCGGGCCATCAGCGCGGCGTCGGCGAGGCCGGCGGCCTCGTCCTCGGAGGCGTGCCGGGCGATCGCCAGGGCCGCCGCGACGGTTTCCTGGATCGCCGCGTCGCCACTTGCCGAGGTGCTCGCCGAACCCTTGCGCTGTCCCAGGTAGAGGGTGATGCCGAAGCCTTCGTCGCGGTTGAACTCGACGGTTTCGACCTCGCGCTGACGCACCGAGGTGGACAGCCCCTGCTCCACCGATACCGACACCTCGCTGGCGGTGGCGCCCTGGCGCCGGGCTTCGGCGATGATGCGTTCGACCTTCGCCTGCAATTCCGGCAGGGCCTGCGGCCCGACGATGTCTGTAGAACTCATGGCGACTCCTCAATCTGTTCATTGGCAGCGCCGCAAGGACGGGCTGCGAGCGCCCGCCGTGGGGCTGCTGTTATCATGGCGGCGTTTTCCACTGGATCGCCCCCATGTCTGAATCTATCGACGATGCCTTCTCCGAGGAGAAGAGCAAATCCCAGGTCAAGCGCGAGCTGCATGCGTTGCAGGAGCTCGGTCAGCGTCTGACCCAGTTCAAGCCCGACGTGCTCGAACGCATGCCGCTGTCCGATGCCCTGCGCCGGGCGCTGGCCGAAGCGCCGAAGCACACCGCCAACGTCGCCCGCAAACGCCACGTCCAGTTCATCGGCAAGCTGATGCGCGATCAGGACGTCGAGGCGATTCTCGCCCTGGTCGACCAGCTCGACTCCTCCACCCGCCAGTACAACGAGCGTTTTCACGCCCTGGAGCGCTGGCGCGACCGGCTGATCGGCGGCGACGACACCACCCTGGAAAACTTCGTTGCCGAATACCCGGAAACCGACCGCCAGCACCTGCGCAGCCTGGTCCGTCATGCCCAGCACGAGGCGGCCCACAACAAACCGCCGGCCGCGGCGCGGAAGGTCTTCAAGTACATCCGCGAACTCGACGAAACCCTGCGCGGGCTTCGTTGATCCGCCGCTCCGGCGCCCTCAGGCGCCGGTTCCACCCACGGTGATCCCGTCGATCTTCAGCGTCGGCTGACCGACGCCCACCGGCACCGACTGGCCGTCCTTGCCGCAGGTGCCGACGCCGCTGTCCAGCGCCAGGTCGTTGCCGACCATCGACACCTTGTTCATCACTTCCGGACCGTTGCCGATCAGCGTCGCGCCTTTCACCGGGGCGCCGAGCTTGCCGTCCTCGATCAGGTAGGCCTCGCTGGTGGAGAAGACGAACTTGCCGCTGGTGATGTCCACCTGGCCGCCGCCGAGGCTGGCGCAGTAGATGCCCTTCTTCACCGAGCGGATGATTTCTTCCGGGTCGCTTTCACCGGCCAGCATGTAGGTGTTGGTCATCCGCGGCATCGGCAGGTGCGCGTAGGACTCGCGGCGGCCGTTGCCGGTCGGCGCCACCCCCATCAGGCGCGCGTTCAGCTTGTCCTGCATGTAGCCCTTGAGCACGCCGTTCTCGATCAGCGTGGTGCAATGGGTCGGCGTGCCTTCGTCGTCGATGCTCAGCGAACCGCGGCGGTCGGCCAGGGTGCCGTCGTCGACGATGGTGCACAGGCTCGACGCCACGCGCTCGCCCATGCGGCCGCTGTAGGCGGAGCTGCCCTTGCGGTTGAAGTCGCCTTCCAGGCCGTGCCCGACCGCTTCGTGCAGGAGCACGCCGGACCAACCGGACCCGAGCACCACCGGCAGCGTGCCGGCCGGCGCGGGAATCGCTTCGAGGTTCACCAGCGCCTGGCGCAGCGCCTCGCGGGCGTAGCCGGTAGCGCGGTCTTCGACGCCCACGCTGTCGAGGAAGAAACGGTAGTCGGTACGCCCGCCGCCGCCGTGGCTGCCGCGCTCGCGACGGCCGTTCTGCTCGACGATCACGCTGACGTTGAAGCGCACCAGCGGGCGGATGTCCGCGCCCAGGCTGCCGTCCAGCGCGGCGACGAGGATGCGTTCCCAGAGGCCGGCGAGGCTGACGGTGACCTGCTTGATGCGCGGATCGAGCGCGCGGGTGGCGACGTCGATGCGCTTGAGCAGCTCGACCTTCTGCGCGCGGTCGAGCACGTCCAGCGGGTTGTCCAGGGCATACAGGCGCGGCACGTCCGGGCTGGAGAAGGCCTGCACGCGGCCTTCCTGGCCGGCGCGGGCGATGGAGCGCGCGGCACGGGCAGCGGCACCCAGCGCGGCGCCGGTGATCGCGTTGCTGTAGGCGAAGCCGGTCTTCTCGCCGGACAGCGCTCGCACGCCGACGCCCTGGTCCAGGTTGAAACTACCGTCCTTGACGATGCCGTCCTCGAGGACCCAGGACTCGGAAATCTGGTCGTGGAAATACAGGTCGGCGGCGTCGATACCCGGCCCGGCGATTTCACCGAGCAACGCCGGCAGGGCGTCCAGGCTCAGGCCGCCGGGGCTCAACAGGTGTTCGCTTACGCGGTGCAGCATGGTCGTCATAGTCACTCCAGGGTGATCGGCCGCGGGGCGGTCGACACGGAAAATCGCCGGTGGCCAGTGACCGGCATGCGCTGGCGGATGCTCGCCTGTTCCTCGGCGTCGCGCTGACCGAACAGCACGCCCTCGCCGGCCGCCCGCTCGGCGACGATGCGCCCCCAGGGGTCAACCAGCAGCGAATGGCCGTAGGTCTCGCGCGGGCCGGGGTGCATGCCGCCCTGCGCCGCCGCCAGCAGGTAGCACTGGGTTTCGATGGCGCGGGCACGCACCAGCACTTCCCAATGCGCGGCGCCGGTCACTGCGGTGAACGCCGAAGGCGCGCTGATCAGCTCGGCGCCGGCCTCGCGCAGCCGCGTGTACAGCTCCGGAAAGCGCAAATCGTAACAGACGCTCAGCCCCAGCCGGCCGACCGGCGTATCCGCCACCACCAGCTGTCCGCCGTGCCGGTAATCATCGGACTCCCGGTAACGACCGCGGCTGTCGCTCACGTCCACATCGAACAGGTGCAGCTTGTCGTAACGCGCCGCGCGCTCGCCGTCCTCGTCGATCAGCAGCGAGCAGGCATTGGGTTTGCCGTGCGGCTCGTCGTCGGCCGGCAGCGGCACGGTGCCCGCCACTACCCATAACCTGAGGTCGCGGGCAGTGCGTTTCAACCACGGCAGGATCGGTCCCCGCCCGGCGGCTTCCTCGTGGCCGATGCGCAAGGCGTCACGACGGCCCATCGCGGCGAAGTTCTCCGGCAGCACGGCGAGCCGCGCGCCGCCGTCCGCGGCTTGTCGCAACAGCCGCTGGGCGGCCGAGAGATTGGCCAGGACATCGTCCTGGCTGACCATCTGGATCAGCGCAATGCTCATGGGCGCTCCGCGCGGACAAGGAGGGCAGCGGGTTCGCACAGGCCGCTCACTTCGGCTTCTCGAAAGGCTTGTCGAAGCTGATCTTCGGGTCCTGCAGCGAGCCTTCTACGTCGTACTGTACGCTGGCCAGCCGCGCCACCTTGTCGCCGAACAGCTTGTCGGCGACGAACAGCGCACCGCCGATGGCCGGCGCACCGACGATCAGCGCGGCGATCGGCAGGTTGTTGCTCACCGGCAAGGTCACCAGCAGCTTGGCGTCGATCTGGTCGTTGAGCATGTCCAGCGTGCCATTCAGCTCGAGGTTGCTCGAGGGCCCGGTCAGGGTGATCGGTTCGCGGGTGGTGAACACGCCGTCGCTGCCGAGCAGGCGTCCCTTGACCCGGTCGTAGCTGAGGCCTTTGCCGAGCAGGTCGGAGAAGTCCAGGCGCAGGCGCCGGCCGATGGAGTTGAAGTTGAGCAGGCCGAACACACGCAGCGCCGAGGCGGAGCCCTGGGCCTCGACGAACTGGCCCTTGTGCAGGCTGGCGTCGATGTCACCGGAGAAACGCTTGAGGCTGAACCAGGCCGGCGAGCCCGGCCAGCGCCCGTCGACATCCAGGCTGAACTTCTCGCTGGTCACGCTCGGTGCGAAATCCCAGGCCAGCAACACGTTGGAGAGATCGCCGCCGCCGAGCTTCCCCTTGAACCAGCTGGCGGGCGCGGCCTGGCCTTCCCAGCCACCCTCGCCGTTGATCTGCAGGCCCTTGAGGCCCAGCTTCACGTCGCTGAAACGCGCGCCGGTGGCGGTCGGCCGCGACTTGAACGACCAGGCGCCGAGCAGCACGTCGCCCTGATACACCTGGTCCACATGCAGGTTGAGCGCCGGTATCGAACGCGGATCGACATCGGCCAGCGGATCGGGCTTCTCCACCACCGGCGCCTGCGGATCCAGCGGCACGGGGTCGGCGGCCGGCAGGCGCAGGCGACGCAGGTCGACGTAGACCGGGCTGTCATCGTCCGGCAGGTCGATGCGCCCGGACAGCGGGTCGCTGTCGATGATCGCCTGCCAGGTGTGCTGGCCACGCTGGATCTGCGCGCTGACGTCGTTCACCTCGCGTCCGAACCCCTTGAAGGTACCGATGCGCACGTCGATGGCGCGCAGCAGTTGCTGCGCGTCCTTCGGCTGCACCGGCGCCTTGCTCTGCTCCAGCGCGGCTTTCCAGGCATCCAGGTCGAACTCGGCGAGGCTCCCGCGCACCCTAAGGCCACGGTCGACCGGCGCCACCGCGGCGCCTGCGCCGAGCCGCAGCTCGCCACGCAGCTGCTTCTGGTCGTTCGCCGGCATCGCCAGCGCCAGGCTGCCGGCGTCCTGCAGGTCGGCCCACATGCGCCGCTCGGGACCGCTCAGGTTCATCCGCCAGGTGGCGTTGCGGGTCTCGTCGACGCCCTTGCCGAAGGGCGCGGGCAGTTCGATGCCGACGCCCTTGAGGTCGGAGTCGACGCGCAGCTGGCTGTCGTCGGAAATCGACACGCCGAGGCGATAGGGAATGCTGCCGGTCACGGGCAGCGTCTGGGTCACGCCGAGCCATTCGGCGAGCGTTTTCACCGCCACCTGGCCGCTGGCCTCGATGCGTGTCAGCGGCCGGGCGCTGCCTTCGGCGAACACCTTGCCCTGCACCGGCCTGCCGAACAGTTGCGCACGCACGTCCGGCGCGCTGAGGCCCTTGGCGCTGTCGAAGCGGAACGCCCCGGACACCTGGCTCAGTTCAAGCAGTGGCTTGTCGATGCGCAGCGTCGCGCCCTGGGTGGCGAAGTCGACCACGACCAGCGGCTGCCCGCCCTTGTTCAGCGGGATGTCGAGCTGCAGACGGCCATCCAGCGGCCCCTCGCCACGCCAGCCGGCGAAGGATTCGGCGGCGCTCTTAAGCGGGGTTTCCTGGAGGATCTTCAAGCCGTCGGCCACGCTGCTGGCGACCTTGCCGTCGATCAGCAGGCGCGACACCTGCCCCGCCGGCACGTGCGGCACCCGCGCCTTGACGTCGGTCACGCGGCTGTCCAGCAGCAGCCCTTCGGAGACGTCGACCCGCACGCCGCTGTCCTCGACGAACACTTCGCCCCGCGCACCGCGCACCGACGGCCAGCCGGGCTGAAAGGCCAGTTCGGCGTCGTGCACCTTGAAGAACAGGTCGATGGACCGGGCGCCGTCCTGCGCGCCGTGCATCAGCGAGCCCTGGTACTGGAACCAGCCTTCGTCGATGCGCCCGCCGCGGATCGCCGTCTTCAGCCAGTCGGCCAGCGCAGGGCTGAGGGCCGGCGTCACCGTCGGCAAGTACTTCTCGGTGTAGCGCGCGTCGCCGTCGTGCAGTGTCACGCGCAGGTCCATGTAGCTTTCCCGCGACGGGTCGCGCTGCAGGCGGATCAGCATGTCGCCGGCGAGCTCGCCCTCGTCGCCGCTGACCTTCATGTAGCGGCTGGCGAGGGTGAAGGCTTCCTGATCGAGGCTCCAGGTCAGGCGCGCGTTGGCCTGGCGGTATTTCCACGGCTGCGGGAAGAAATGGTCGAGGTGCAGCACGAAATCCGGGGCATCCAGGCGCAGCTCGCCCTGGCCGAGGTCACCGGAGATGGCGCCACTGACGTTCTCCGCGGCGGGCGCCCCATGCACGGCGCTGAAGGCGATGCGCTCGAGGTTGGCGGCGAACTGGACGCGCTTGTCGCCTTCGGCCTGGGGTTGCCAGGCCAGTTGCACGTTGTGCAGGGAACCGCGCGGTTGCAGGCCTTCGATGATCTCGGCGAGCTTGTCCGGCAACGGCGCCAGGGCCTCGACGGCGGGCGCCAGCGGGGTCAGGTCGAGCCGGTCGGCGGCGAGCTTCCAGACTTCGTCGGCCGCGCCACGCCGCTGCTGTCCCAGCGCCAGCTTGACCTCGCCCCAGCGGGTTTCGCCGAGGCTCACGGCCAGCGAATCGACCAGCAGGTCGAAGCCATCGTCGCGGCGGTCGTAGTAGGCGTTGAAGGCCAGGTCGTCCATCGTCACCGGCTTGCGCTCGGCATAACCGGCGGACACCTTAGGCGCATGCAGGCGGGCCACCGCACGGGCGACACCACCGTT
Source organism: Pseudomonas sp. PS02288 (assembly GCF_029959715.1). Lineage (NCBI taxonomy): Bacteria > Pseudomonadati > Pseudomonadota > Gammaproteobacteria > Pseudomonadales > Pseudomonadaceae > Pseudomonas > Pseudomonas sp. PS02288. Next base: position 6,753 of record NZ_JASCPA010000082.1, read on the forward strand.
GGCCCAGGTGGCCCAGACTTCGCCACCGGCCTGCAACGCACCGATGTGCCAGTCGCGGGTGAGCCGCGCCGGCAGCCACTGCGCCCAGTCGCTCTGCGGCAGGCTCAGGTAGAACTCGGCCTCGGTGTCCTGCCAGCCGCTGGCGCTCAGCCGGCTGTTGAGGTCGAACATCAGCGGCTGGCCGTCCGGCAGCATCAGCCGACCGTCGAGGCGCTGGCGGGCGCCGCTGCGCAGGGTCAGGCCGACCGAGCTGATGCCGATCGGCTCGGCCGCGGAGGGTTTGAGGATCAGCTGGCTGTCCAGCACGGACAGCGTCGAAACCTTGCGCAGTTGCTCGAGTATCTGCGCCGGCTGCACGGGCGGCTGGTCGGGACGCTGCGGCAGGCCCTGCAGCGCCCACTTGCCCTCCTCGTCCTGGACCAGGCTGAGTTGCACGCCGCTCAGTTCCAGATGGGCGATGCGTACCTGCCGCGCCAGCAGGCTGGCGAGCAGGTCGGGCTTGATCCGCACCTGTTCCAGGCGCAGGTGCGCATTGGCATCGCCGACCAGCACGTCGTGGGCGAACAGCACCGGTGCGAAACCCTGCCAGCGACCTTCCAGGCTGCCGATACTGACCGGCATCTGCAACGCCTCGCCGGCCTTGGCCTGTACCTCGGCGCGGTACTCCGCCAGCAACGGCACCAGTTGCCGACCGAGGCTCACATACAGCGCCGCCAGCACCAGGAACAGCGCGCAGGCCCACAGCCCGCCACGCACGAGGGCGGCGAGCAGCCGGGCCGCACGGCCCTCGTCGAGCGGCGCGCTCAGAGCAGCACCACGTCGTACTGTTCCTGGGAGTACATGGTTTCGACCTGAAACTTGATGGTGCGCCCGATGAACGCCTCGAGATCGGCGACGTTGCCGGATTCCTCGTCGAGCAGCCGGTCGACCACCTTTTGGTTGGCCAGCACCCGGTAACCCTCGGCCTGGTAGGCACGCGCCTCGCGGAGGATTTCACGGAAGATTTCGTAGCAGGTGGTTTCCGGGGTCTTCAGCTTGCCGCGGCCGTGGCAATGGCCGCAGGGCTCGCAGAGGATCTGCTCGAGGCTCTCGCGGGTGCGCTTGCGGGTCATCTGCACCAGGCCGAGTTCGGTGATGCCGATGATGTTGGTCTTCGCATGGTCGCGTTCGAGCTGTTTTTCCAGCGTGCGCAGGACCTGGCGCTGATGCTCCTCGTCCTCCATGTCGATGAAATCGATGATGATGATGCCGCCGATGTTGCGCAGGCGCAGCTGCCGGGCAATGGCCGTGGCCGCCTCGAGGTTGGTCTTGAAGATCGTTTCTTCCAGCGTGCGATGACCGACGAACGCCCCGGTGTTGACGTCGATGGTGGTCATCGCCTCGGCCGGGTCGACCACCAGGTAGCCGCCGGACTTGAGCAGCACCTTGCGCTCCAGCGCCTTCTGGATTTCGTCCTCGACCCCGTAGAGATCGAAGATCGGCCGCTCGCCCGGATAGTGCTCAAGGCGGTCGGCGACTTCCGGCATCAGCTCGGCGACGAACTGGGTGACCTTCTGGAAGGTTTCCCGGGAGTCGATGCGAATCTTCTCGGTGCGCGGGCTGACCAGGTCGCGCAGCGTGCGCAGGGCCAGCGAAAGGTCCTCGTAGATCACCGTCGGCGCCCTGGCGTCCTGCATCTGCGCGGCAATCTGGTCCCACAGCCGGCGCAGGTAGCGGATGTCGGCGAGGATATCCTCGGCGCGGGCGCCGTCGGCGGCGGTGCGCAGGATGAAGCCGCCGTTTTCCTGGATGCCTTCGGCGGCAACGCAGTCGGCGACCACCTTCTTCAGGCGTTCGCGCTCGGCCTCGTCCTCGATCTTCAGCGAGATGCCGACGTGCGCGGTGCGCGGCATGTACACCAGGTAGCGCGACGGGATCGACAGGTGCGTGGTCAACCGCGCGCCCTTGCTGCCGATCGGGTCCTTGGTCACCTGTACCACCAGCGCCTGGCCGTCGTGGACCAGCGCGCTGATGCTTTCCACCGCGCTGCCTTCGCGGGTGGAGATTTCCGAGGCATGGATGAACGCCGCGCGCTCCAGGCCGATGTCGACGAACGCCGCCTGCATGCCCGGCAGCACGCGGACCACCTTGCCCTTGTAGATGTTGCCGACGATGCCACGCCGCTGGGTGCGCTCGACGTGCACTTCCTGCAGCACACCGTTTTCCACCACGGCCACGCGCGATTCCATCGGCGTGATGTTGATCAGGATCTCTTCGCTCATATTGTTCTCGTTGGCGCAAAGCCGAAGGGCAGTGGCTGAGTTGTACAGCTTTCCCGCGCTGGCTTCCAACTCAGCACCCCGGGACAACGTCGGTGCCCCAGCAACGGATGCCAAAGCTCGCCAACAGTTCCGCCGTTTCGCACAGCGGCAGCCCTACCACGGCCGAGTAGCTGCCCTGCAGCCCGCTGACGAAAACCGCGGCCAACCCCTGGATGCCGTAGCTGCCCGCCTTGTCGCAGGGCTCGCCGGTCTCCCAGTAGGCTTCGATCTCCGCGCGTTCCAGGGCGCGGAACCGCACCCGGCTGGCGACCACGCGCGTGGCGTGGCGCTGCGCGTCGACCAGGGCAACGGCGGTGAGCACTTCATGTTCGCGTGCGGACAACGCGGCCAGCGTGGCCAGCGCCTCGTCACGGTCGCGCGGCTTGCCGAGGATGCGCCCGTCGAGCACCACGGCGGTGTCGGCACCGAGCACCACGGCGCCGGCCGGCTGCTCGAGGGTCGTCTGCGCGGCCCGCGCCTTGGCCAGCGCAAGGCGCTCGACGTAGGCCGCCGCGGCCTCACCAGGCAACGGCGTTTCATCGATCGGCGCGACCCGGCTGACGAAACGCACGCCGATCTGCGCCAGCAGTTCCTGGCGGCGTGGCGAAGCGGAGGCGAGGTGGAGGACGGGTGTGGTCATGGAATGCTTCCTGTCGTGCGGAAGGCACGCCGACCCGCCGCTCAATTGACGTTCAGACGCAGGTGCAGGCCGCGCAGGGCCGCGCAGACCCAGGGCCAGAGCAAGGCGCTGACTAGGGCGGGGAGGACGAAGGCAAGCGTCGGCGGACGGTTGCCGGTGAGCGCGTTGAGCCACAGCTGGACCAGTTGCGCCAGGCCGAAGACCACCAGCAGCACCAGGCTCTGCTGCCACATCGGGAACATCCGCAGGCGCTGGTGCAGCGCCAGCACGAGGAACACGATGAGCGTCAGGACCAGCGCGTTCTGCCCCAGCAGCGTGCCGTTGAGCACGTCCTGAGCGATGCCGATGACCCAGGCGGTGGTCATCCCGACCTTCTGCGGCAACGCCAGCGTCCAGTAGGTCAACACCAGCGCCGGCCACAGCGGCCGACCGATTTCCATGAATGCCGGCATCGGCGCCACGCTGAGCAGCATCGCCAGGATGAAGGTCAGCCAGACCAGCCAGCCATTGTTGGAACGCCGCGCGACCATCAGCGATCTCCCTGATCGGGGTTGGGCGGGACCTGCCCGGGCGGCGCCTGGGTCGGCGGCGCGGCCGGAGCCGGCGTGCCAGGCGGCGTGGCGGGGTTCTGCCCATCGTCGCCGGCGGCCTTCTGGTCAGCGGCCACCTGCGCCTCGGCGGCGGCATTGGCGCGCTCTTCCGGCGAACGGGTGTCGGTGAACACCAGCAAGACGTAGCGACTGCGGTTCAACGCGGCGGTGGGCACCGCGCGGACGATGGCGAACGGCTGGCCGGAGTCGTGGATGACTTCCTTCACCGTCGCTACCGGATAACCGGCCGGGAAGCGCTGGCCGAGGCCGGAACTGACCAGCAGATCGCCTTCCTTTATGTCGGCGGTATCGGCGACATGGCGAAGCTCAAGGCGCTCGGGGTTGCCGGTGCCGCTGGCGATGGCGCGCAGGCCGTTGCGGTTCACCTGCACGGGAATGCTGTGGGTGGTGTCGGTGAGCAGCAACACCCGCGAGGTGTAGGGCATCACTTCGACGACCTGGCCCATCAGCCCGCGCGCATCGAGCACCGGCTGGCCGAGGAACACGCCGTCCTGGCCGCCCTTGTCGATGATAATGCGATGGGTGAAGGGGTTCGGATCGACACCGATCAGCTCGCCGACCAGCACCTTGTCGTCCACCAGCGCGGACGAGTTCAGCAGTTCGCGCAGGCGCACGTTCTGCTCGGTCAGCGTGGCGAGCTTCTGCAGGCGACGCTGCATCAGCAGGGCCTCGGCCTTGAGCTTCTCGTTCTCGGCGACCAGTTCTCCACGGCTGGCGACCTGCTGGGTGAGGCCTTCCCAGGTGCGCACCGGCAGCTCGGTGAGCCAGTAGAACGGGGTCAGCACGAGACCCATCTGGCCGCGCGCCGGCTTGAGGAAATCGAACCGCGCGTCCACCACCATCAAGGCAGCCGAAAGCACGCCGAACACCAGCAGGCGTACACCGAGCAAAGGTCCTTTGGCGAATAACGGTTTGATGGTCGGCACCTCGCAGCCGCAAGCTTCAAGCGCTTTGCCGCGGGGCGGATACCGGACCGGCCGGAGTTCCGCCCGCAGCGGGTGGCCTGCAGTTCGCCGCTTACTCCGTAGACAGCAGATCCATGGCGTGGCGATCCATCATTTCCAGGGCGCGACCGCCGCCACGGGCCACGCAGGTCAGCGGGTCCTCGGCGACGATCACCGGCAGGCCGGTTTCCTGGGACAGCAGCTTGTCCAGATCGCGCAGCAGCGCACCGCCACCGGTCAGCACCAGGCCGCGCTCGGCGATGTCCGAGGCCAGCTCGGGCGGCGACTGCTCCAGGCAGCTCTTCACCGCCTGGACGATGGTCGCCAGGGATTCCTGCAGCGCTTCGAGCACTTCGGCGGAGCTGAGGGTGAAGCTGCGCGGTACGCCTTCGGCCAGGTTGCGGCCGCGGACGTCGATCTCGCGGATCTCGGTGCTCGGGTAGGCGGTGCCGATTTCCTGCTTGATGCGCTCGGCGGTGGATTCGCCGATCAGCGAACCGTAGTTGCGGCGCACGTAGGTGACGATGGCTTCGTCGAAACGATCGCCGCCGACGCGCACGGACTCGGCGTAGACCACGCCGTTGAGCGAGATCAGCGCGATTTCGGTGGTGCCGCCGCCGATGTCGACGACCATCGAGCCACGCGCTTCCTCGACCGGCAGCCCGGCGCCGATGGCAGCGGCCATCGGCTCTTCGATGAGGAACACTTCACGCGCGCCGGCACCGAGGGCGGATTCGCGGATAGCCCGGCGCTCGACCTGGGTCGACTTGCACGGCACGCAGATCAGCACGCGCGGCGAGGGCTGAAGGAAGCTGTTCTCGTGAACCTTGTTGATGAAGTACTGGAGCATCTTTTCGCAGACGCTGAAGTCGGCGATGACGCCGTCCTTCATCGGACGAATGGCCGAAATGTTGCCCGGCGTACGGCCGAGCATGCGCTTGGCTTCGGTACCGACGGCAACCACACTCTTCTGATTATTGGCGCTGGTACGAATGGCGACGACAGAGGGCTCGTTCAGGACGATGCCGCGTTCACGCACGTAAATAAGGGTGTTGGCAGTTCCCAGGTCGATCGACAGATCGCTGGAAAACATGCCACGTAATTTCTTGAACATGAGGAGAGAGACCCTGGGGGCGACGCGTGGGTAAAAAAGTGCGCAGACTCTAACAACGACAGGGATTTTGGGCAACCCGCGCGCTGTGGTAGATTGGCCGTTTTCCCGGGCCCTACGGACCCGCAACGCAGGCCGCGTCGAACGCGTTTCGGCAGGCCCGCGCAGCCGGAAAACGCGGCTTTCGACCGCCCCTCCGGGATTCGGTTCCTCCGCCTTTTCCGGATACCTCTCCACGTCACCCGCCCGCCCTCAGGAGACGCCCATGGCGCTTGAACGCTCCGATGTGGAAAAGATCGCTCACCTCGCCCGCCTGGGCCTGGATGAAGCCGACATTCCGCGCACCACCGACACCCTCAACAGCATTCTCGGCCTGGTCGACCGCATGCAGGCGGTCGACACCGACGGCATCGAGCCGCTGGCCCACCCGCTGGAAGCCACCCAGCGCCTGCGCGCGGACGTGGTCGGCGAAAGCAATCGCCGCGACGCCTACCAGGCGATCGCCCCGGCCGTGGCCGAGGGCCTCTACCTCGTGCCGAAAGTGATCGAGTAAGGAACCACGATGCATTCATTGACGCTTGCCGAAATCGGCCGCGCCCTGGCCGCCAAGCAGTTCTCTGCCGAAGAACTGACCCGCCACCTGCTGGACCGTATCGCCCGGCTCGACCCGCAACTCAACGCCTTCATCAGCATCACCGAGGAGTTGGCGCTGAGCCAGGCGCAAGCCGCCGATACGCGCCGCGCCGCGGGCGAGAACGGTGCCCTGCTCGGCGCGCCGATCGGCCACAAGGACCTGTTCTGCACCCAGGGCGTTCTCACCAGCTGCGGCTCGAAGATCCTCGGCAACTTCACCGCGCCCTACGATGCGACCGTGGTGGCGAAGCTCGCCAGCGCCGGCACCGTGACCCTCGGCAAGCTGAACATGGACGAGTTCGCCATGGGCTCGGCCAACGAATCCAGCCATTACGGCCCGGTGAAGAACCCCTGGGACGCCAACCGCGTGCCCGGCGGCTCCTCCGGCGGTTCCGCGGCCGCCGTGGCCGCGCGCCTGCTGCCGGCCGCCACCGGCACCGATACCGGCGGCTCGATTCGCCAGCCGGCGGCCTTCACCAACCTCACCGGGATCAAGCCGACCTACGGCCGCGTTTCGCGCTGGGGCATGATCGCCTACGCCTCCAGCCTCGATCAGGGCGGCCCGCTGGCGCGCACCGCCGAGGACTGCGCGCTGATGCTCGGCGCCATGGCCGGTTTCGACGCCAAGGACTCGACCAGCGTCGATCAGCCGCTGGACGACTACCTCGCCGCCCTCCGCCAGCCGCTCGCCGGGCTGCGCATCGGCCTGCCGGTGGAGTACTTCAGCGCCGGCCTCGATGCACGCATCGCCGACGCGGTGCTGGCCTGCGTCGAGGAACTGAAGAAGCTCGGCGCCACGGTCAAGGACATCAGCCTGCCGAACATGCAGCATGCAATTCCGGCGTACTACGTGATCGCCCCGGCCGAAGCGTCCTCCAACCTGTCGCGTTTCGACGGCGTCCGCTTCGGCTATCGCTGCGAGAACCCTGCGGACCTCACCGACCTGTACAAGCGCTCGCGCGCCGAAGGCTTCGGTGCCGAGGTCAAGCGGCGGATCATGGTCGGCACCTACGCCCTCTCCGCCGGCTACTACGACGCCTACTACCTGAAGGCGCAGAAGATCCGCCGGCTGATCAAGAACGACTTCGTCAAGGCCTTCGAGGAAGTCGACCTGATCCTCGGCCCGACCACGCCCAGCGCGGCCTGGAAGCTCGGCGAGAACAGCAACGACCCGGTCGCCGAGTACCTGCAGGACATCTACACCATCACCGCCAACCTGGCGGGAATTCCCGGCCTGTCGATGCCCGCGGGCTTCGTCGATGGCCTGCCGGTGGGCGTGCAGCTGCTGGCTCCGTACTTCCAGGAAGGTCGCCTGCTCAACGTCGCGCACCAGTACCAGCAGGTCAGCGACTGGCACAAGGCAACGCCCGCCGGGTTCTGAACCAGCCCCTCCCCTCTCTCATTCGTGGGAGAGGGGCCGGGGGAGAGGGTACGGCCCGCCCCCCCCCCCCCCCCCCCCACCCCCCCAAACCCGCGGGGGGGCACCCCCCAAAAAAATATGG
>NZ_JASCPA010000083.1:0-13756 GCF_029959715.1 Pseudomonas sp. PS02288
CGTGCGGGCCGCATCCGCCAGCGCGGCGCGGCGGCCAGCGCGCGCCTGCACTGGCCGCGCACGCTGCTGGCCAAGGGCGCCGGGCGCCTGCGGGCGACGCACCTGCGTTTCCAGCGGCAGGCGGCCGAGGCGGGGACGCTGCATTGCCTGGTGCTTGATTGTTCCGGTTCCATGCTCAAGCGGCGCAACCTGGCGCTGGCCAAGGGCCTGTTGCTGCGCTGGAGCGAGCAGGTCTATCGCCAGCGCGGCGAGCTGATGGTGATCGGCTTCGCCGCCGGGCAGGCACGCCTGCTGTACAAACCGCAGAAGGCGCGGCCCTCCAATCACGCCTGGATCGATGCCATCGGCGGCGGCGGCGGCTCGCCGGTGGCCGCGGCGCTGGAGCTGGCCGAACGCACCTTGGCCAGGGTGCGGCGCAACGCTCGCGGCAAGCGTATCGGCCTCTGGCTGCTCAGCGATGGGCGCTTCGACCCGTTGCCGACGCGGCCGCCGTCGGCGGATTTCTGCGTGGTGGTGGATTTCGAGAACGCGCCCGTGCCGCTGGGCCGCGCGGCGCAGATCGCCCGCTCATGGGGCGCCGAGTGCGTGCCCGCGAAAGATCTGCTTACCGGATAGGGGGCGACAGGGTTTTACCTGACGCCGAAGCAGCCCGTACAATCCCCGACGACCCCGGCCGCGGAAACGGCCGACCGTTGCTTCAGCAATAAGCAGGTTAGGCGCCACTCAAGCCAAGTTACCCGGCAGGGTCCGGATAACCGTCGATTACACAGAGTCCCGTCCGACCGATGCCGAGTTTTCTGGAAAGCGTTGTCAGACCCGGCCAGTCGCTCCAGCGGCTGGCGTTCGTATTCGTGGTCCTGGTGATCCTGTCAATCATCGGCCTGGACATCTGGCAGGCCTGGACGGCGCGCCGCGAAACGTTGCGTATGGCGGAAACCACCATCTCCAACCTCACCCGCTCCCTGGCGCAGCATGCCGAGGATGTCTTCGAGGAAGCCGATCTGGTGCTCGCCAACGTGGTCGAGCGCGTCGAAACCGACGGTACTTCCCCCGCGCAGCTCGAACGCCTCAGGCGTCTGCTGCAAGGCAATGTCGCTTCCCTGGCGCAGCTCAACGGGCTGTTCGTCTTCGATCGTAACGGCAACTGGCTGGTGACGTCGGAGGCCAGCGAGCCTCCGGCGGTCAACAGCGCCGATCGGAATTACTTCACCTTCCACAAGGACAACCCCGACAGCGGCGTGCACATCGGCGCGGTGATCAGGAGCCGTTCCACCGGGCGCCTGGTGCTGCCGGTTTCCCGGCGCATCAACGCGCCGGACGGGAGTTTCGCCGGCGTCGCCCTGGCGGCGCTGCGGGTGGATTACTTCCGCAGGTTCTACGACGGCTTCGACATCGATGGGCAGGGCGCCATCGTGCTGGCGTTGCGCGACGGCACGCTGCTGGTCAGGCGGCCCTACAACGAAACGGTCATCGGCAGCAGCCTCGCCAGCGGCAGGATCTTTTCCGAACTGATGCCGCTGGCGAGGTCCGGGACCGTCACGCTTCACTCGATGGTCGACGGCGTCGAGCGCCTGTACGGCTACCGGGCGCTCGACAAGTATCCGCTGGTGGTGGAGGCGGCGCAGTCCAGGCAGGCCATCCTCGCGCCCTGGGAAGCCAACATCTATCGCTCCGCCTATATCGTCGCCTTGATGATTTTCACCATGGGGATCTTCGGGATCGTGCTGATCCGGCAGATTCGACACGGCATGCGTGCGGAAGCGCAACTCCAGGAGGCCCACCGCGAACTGCGCAAGTTGGCTTTGCAGGACGGCCTCACCGGGCTGGCGAACCGCCGGCGACTGGATCAGGCGTTACCGGACGAGATCGCCCGCGCGCGGCGCAATGGCAAGACCCTGGGGCTGAACATGCTCGATATCGATCATTTCAAGGGCTACAACGACCTGTATGGTCATCCCGCCGGCGACGCATGCATCAAGGCCGTGGGGCGGGCGATACAGATGTGCGCCGGGCGTGCCGGCGACCTGGCGGTGCGTTACGGCGGCGAGGAATTCCTGGTGCTGCTGCCTGAGACCGACGCCCAGGGCAGCCAGCGGATCGCCGCGCATATCCTCCAGGCCGTCCGCGACCTGAACATTCCCCATACCGGTAACCAGATGGGCATCGTCACCATCAGCGCCGGCGTCCACAGCTGGCGCCCCGACGACCATGAGCCCGGCGCGGAGGAACTGCTGCAGGCGGCCGATCAGGCGCTGTACGCGGCGAAGGCCGGCGGGCGCAACCGGGTGTTCCCCGAATCCGCCTGAGGGGTGTTCGAACAGCCAGCGCGCGCGGCGGTCTATCGAGGACGCTCCATCGACCTTCGCATCCCGCCGGTTGCACGCTGCCGGCGACGCGATGGTGGGACATTTCCAGGAGCGGGTAGGGCATGAATCCTTTCACCGGTATTACCCCGCGGCGCGTTCTGGTCACTGGCGGCACCGGGTTCATCGGCGAAACCCTGGTCCGCCAGTTGCTCGATGCCGGTCACTCGCTGTGTGTGCTGACCCGCCATCCGCAACGCGCCAGCGCGCGCTTCAACGGCCGCGCACGCTGCATCGACTCGCTGGATCGGCTGACGGCCGACGACGCCTTCGACGCCGTCATCAACCTCGCCGGCGCGCCGGTGGTAGGGCCACGCTGGAGCGCGGCGCGGCAGGAAACGCTGCTGGCCAGCCGGGTTGGCACCACCGAAGACCTGATCGCCTGGCTCAAGCGAACCCGGCACATCCCGGCTATGTGGGTTCAGGGATCGGCGATCGGCTACTACGGCGTGCGCGACCCGCAGGAACCTCTCGACGAGCAGAGCGCCATGGGCCGCGGCTTCATGGCTGAACTCTGCGCGCGCTGGGAAGCGGCGGCGAAACCGGCGGTGGCGCTTGGCGTGCGTCAGGTGACGATGCGCCTGGGCGTGGTCTTCGGCCACGGCGGCGCGCTCAAGCCGTTGCTCCTGCCACACCGCCTGGCGCTGGGCGGACGCCTGGGCGGCGGCGAGCAGGTGATCAGTTGGGTGCATCGCGACGACGTGTTGCAATTCATCGCCTGTGCGCTGGGCGAGGAGCGTTTTGACGGCGTGTACAACCTGGTGGCGCCCGGCGCGGTCAGCCAGGCCGAATTCGCTGCGAGCGCCGGCCGGGTGCTCGGCCGCCCGGTGTGGCTGCACCTGCCGGCGGCGCCGATCCGCTGGCTTGCGGGGGAGATGGCGGAACTCTTCGTCGATGGGCAGAGGGTGGTGCCGAGGCGACTGCAGGAGGCGGGGTTTGGGTTTCGTTATCCCAGTCTGGAGCCGGCGTTGCGGGATCTGGTTTGAGCTTTTTTTTGTGACGGTTGCGTCGGTTTCAGTTCGTAGGGTGGATGACGTTTCATCGATCCACCGGCGGTGCAACGGTGGATGAAAAGAGCGTCATCCACCCTACATTTCTTGCTACCTCGGATCTTCAAACACTACCGAGCGCCCCTTCAGGAGGCCGAGTGGAATCGTCGTGTAGGGGAGTGAGCCGCATTGGATGCGGCGAGAGGCATATCGGGCCATGGATGGCCCGTGTATGCCGGCCCCCGGAGCGGCGATGGAGCGAGGGAAGTCTCGCGCAGCGAGGCCCGTATGGCGGGCTAGACCTTTTGGTTCCTTTTGGGGCAATGCCAAAAGGAACCCGCTCAGCAGAGCGGAACTGCTGCGTCAAACCACTCGATAATCCAAAGGGAGCTCGTAGTCAGGGGCGCAACCTGAGGTTCCAGTCCATACGTAAGCTCAGGACGGATAGGCTGAGCCAATCCCCTCGAGGCCTGAAATGAGGGTGACCGCTCCCGCCTCAGCCCGTCTGCTGCGTCTCCAGCAGGTCGACCTCCCGAATCAGCTTGCGTGCCTGTTCTTCGCCGAGGCGTTTGTGCCGCAGCAGGCGGAAGAATTCGTCGCGTTCGGCGCGCAGGCCGGCGAGGCGTAGCTGGCGTTCGATTTCCTCTTCGCGCGAGGCGTTCTCGCGGGCGCCTTCCTCGTCGGGCCGGGCGCGGGTGTCGATGCGGTAGCGGTACAGGTCGGCGATGCGCCCGGCCGCATCGATGTAGCGGTCGGCGTCGGCGCGGCCTTCGCTCATCTCGTGCTGCGCCTGCTCGATGGCACGTATCGCGGCGCGGGCAGCGATGTCGCGGGCGCGGTCGATTTCCGCCTGGTGGCCGGGTTCGGCGGGCACGTCGAGACCGCCCTTGAGCAACAGCGGCATGCCGATGCTGGCGACCACCAGCGAAACGATGATCACCCCGGCTGCCAGCAGGATCGCCAGGTCACGGGCGGGGAAGGGCGTGCCGTCGTTCATCAGCAGGGGCAGCGTCAGCACACCGGCCAGGGTGATGGTGCCGCGCGCACCGGCCACCGTCATCACCGCGGCCACTCGCCACAGCGAGCGCGGCGCATCGGTGCGGCGGCGATAGATGCTGAAGCGGATAGACAGCCAGACCCAGCAGAAGCGCAGCGCGCCAAGGGCGAGATTGATCACCACCACGTAGAACAGCAGCCAGATCGGTTCGTGGTGGCCGGTGTCGCGCACCACCTGGCTGGCGCCGGCGACGATGCCCGGCAGTTGTTCGCCGAGCAGCACGAAGATCAGGCCATTGAGGGAAAACTGCAGGGTGTCCCAGACCGCCGTGCGGCGCATCCGGGTCACCGCCAGTGCCCTGCCGGAGAGTTCGGTGTAGCTCATGCTGATGCCGGCGGCGACCGCCGCGAGGATGCCGGAGAAGTGCAGGTGTTCGGCGAACAGGTAGGCGACGAAGGGTATCAGCAGGCTGATCAGGATCTGCGCACCGGTTTCCTCGCCGAAGCGGCGTGAGGTCCAGCCCTTGATGCGGGTGATCACCCAGGTCACCAGCACGCCGATGGCAATGCCGCCCAAGGCCAGCGTGACGAAACTCAGGGTCGCCTCGGAGAGCACGAAGCTGCCGGTCAGGGTGGCGGCGATGGCGAAGCGCAGGCAGACCAGGCCGCTGGCGTCGTTGAGCAGCGATTCGCCTTCGAGGATATGCATCAGGCGCTTGGGCACCGGCACCCGTGCGGCGATCGCCGAAACCGCCACCGGGTCCGTCGGCGAGATCACCGCGGCGAGGGCGAAAGCCACCGGCATCGGCATCGACGGAATCAGTAGGTGGATGAAGTAGCCGATGCCGAGCACGGTGATGAAGACCAGGCCGAGGGCCAGTGCGAGGATCATCCCCTTGTCGCGCAGCAGGCCTTCCTTGGGAATCCGCCAGCCGTCGAGGAACAGCAGCGGCGGCAGGAACAGCAGGAAGAACACCTCCGGATCGAGGTCCAGGCGCCAGTTACCGATCATCCCGATGGCGGCGCCGATGGCGATCTGCATCAGCGGCAGCGGCAGCGGAACGGGCAGCATGCGGATCAGCGTGCTGCTGACGATGACTCCGACGAACATCACCAGTACCAGCGTGATGGTTTCCATGGGCGGACTCCTGGCGGCGGGACAAAGCGGGGGAGTGTAACCGATACCTTGCTATCGATTGCCCGCGAGCCGGATTCCCCGCGAACGGGCGTCAGGCCACCCAGAAATACAGCAGCGTCAGGTTCGCCAGCGAGATCAGCCCGAACAGGCCCCAGGCCAGGCAGCGGGTCAGCCGGCTGTTGGCCAACGGGCCCATCAACTGCCGGTCGCTGCTGAAGCGGATCAACGGCCAGAGGGCGAACGGCAGTTGCAGGCTGAGCACCACCTGGCTGAGCACCAACAGCTTGCCGACCGCGCCGTCGCCGAGCCAGACCACGCCGATCAGCGCCGGTATCAGCGCCAGCGCGCGGGTGATCAGGCGGCGCTGCCAGCAGGGAATCTTCGCCTGCAGGAAGCCTTCCATCACCACCTGCCCGGCGAGGGTGCCGGTGAAGGTCGAGCTCTGCCCGGCCGCGAGCAGCGCCACGCCGAACAGGATGCTCGCCAGCGTGCCGCCGACCAGCGGGTCGAGCAGGTGATAGGCGTCCTGGATCTCCACCACGTCGGTGTGCCCACTGCGGTGGAAGGCGGCGGCGGCGAGGATGAGGATCGCCGCGTTGATCAGCAGCGCCAGCGACAGCGAGGCGATGGTATCGAGACGAGCGAACCTCACCGCGCTGCGCTTGCTGGCGAGGTCGCTGCCGTTGACCCGGGTCTGCACCACCGAGGAGTGCAGGTAGAGGTTGTGCGGCATGACCGTGGCGCCGAGGATGCCGATCGCCAGGTACAGCGGCTCCTGCTGGCTGAGCATCTCCCAGGACGGCTTGAGCCCGGCGGCGACCTCCGGCCAGTAGGGTTTGATCAGCACCAGTTCGACGAAGAAACATGCGCCGATGGTGGCGATCAGGCCCAGGACGATGGCCTCCAGGCGGCGGAAGTTGGCGCCCTGCAGGGCCAGCACGATCAGCGTATCGAACGCCGTCAGCACCACGCCGGTGGTGATCGACACACCTAGCAAAAGGTGAAAGGCCAGCGCCGCGCCGAGTACCTCGGCGAGGTCGGTGGCGATGATCGAGAGTTCCGCCAGCAGCCACTGGCCGCGCGCCACGCCCGGGCTGTAGCGCTCGCGCGACAGTTGCGCGAGGTCGCGTCCGGTGGCGATGCCCAGGCGCGAACAGAGGTTCTGCAGGACCATGCCCGACAGACTGGCGAGCACCACCACGAACAGCAGCGCGTAACCAAAGCGCGAGCCGGCTTCGATGGCGGTGGCCCAGTTGCCGGGGTCCATGTAACCGATCGAAACCAGCAGGCCGGGGCCCATGAACAGCAGCGCCTTGCGCGCCACCGAGGCGTTGGCGGGCACGTCGATGCTGTGGCTCACGGCGGACGGGCAGAAGGGGGCGGTGGCGGTAGTGGGGAGCTTGAACTTCACGGGTGGCGGATGGGGTCGTATCGGGAGGGCATCCAGCTTAAACGTCACCCGAGACGAAGTCTCGGGTTATGGCGGGCGATCATCGACACGCATGCTGCGCCGTCGCGGGTCGCCTTCGCCTACACTGAGGGGCGCGCAGGCCGACCTGGCGCGCCGCTTCGTTCACCCCGAGGGACAACAATAATGAGAGTGTACCGCGTCGTTGCTTTTCTCTGGCTCAGCGCCTTTTCCCTGTTCAGCTTCGCCCAGACCCAGACCCAGACCCAGACCGATGCCTACGCCGAAGAGGCCAGCCAGGCCAAGGCGCTGCTCGGCAAGGCCATCGCCCACTACCGGGAGAGCGGCGACAAGGCGCTGGCCAGTTTCAGCCGCCAGGGCGAATTCATCGACGGCCAGCTGTACATCTACGTGGTCGATACCTCAGGCGTGATGCTCGCCAGCGGCGGGCCCTCCGTCTCGCTGATCGGCAAGCCGGTGGCGGGATTCCTCGATGACGACCTCAAGCCGGTATTCCAGCGCGCCATCAGCCAGCCCGAGGACGGCCAGATCCACAGCGCCGAATACCGCTGGTGGAACTGGAACGACGGCAAGGTCGAGCGCAAGCACGTGTTCTACCAGCGCGTCGGCGAGCGCATCTTCGCCGTCGGCTACTACATGCCGCGTTCCTCCGAGGCGCAGGCCCAGGCGCTGCTGCAAAAGGCCGCCGAGGCCGTCGCCGCCGATCCCAAGGGCACCCTGGAGAAGATCAACCGATCCGGCGACAAGACCTTCATCGCCGACGACCTCTACGTCTTCGTCGTCGACCTGAACAGCAAGCGCTTCGTCGCTCACGGCTTCCAGCGGCGCCTGGTCGGCACTGACTTCTCCGCGCTCAAAGCCAGCGATGGCCAGCCGATCGGGCAGCAGATGGTCGCCGTGATGGCCGCCGGCAGCGAGGGCGAAGTGGATTACCTGTGGCGAAACCCGATGACCGGGCAGAGCGAGTACAAGCGCACGCTGCTGCGCAAGGTCGGTGACTACGCGGTGGCCGTCGGCACCTACGAACGCCGCCAGTAAGCTCGTCGGGCGAGGTCCGGCCGGGCCTCGCCATCTCGTCTTCGACTGTGCGATCAGTGCAGGACGATGATCTTGGACACCAGTTCGGCGCTGTTCTTCGCCGCCAGCTTCTTCATCAGCCGCGCCCGATGCACTTCCACCGTGCGGTGGGAAATCCCCAGCTTGCGGCCGATCTCCTTGCAGGTCAGGCCGTTGACGATGTGCGCGGAGATCTCCCGCTCCCGCGCAGTGAGGTTCACCGTGGCGCGCATCGGCCGCTCCATGCGCTCGAAATGCCAGACCATCAGGCGGAAGGGTTCTTCCGGGGTCAGCGTGTAGCCATCGGCGCGTGCCCAGAACACCTCGCCGTCGCGCTGCTGCATGAAGCGTTCGTCGGAGTAGGAACGGCTCTGCCGCAGCCAGCTCAGGCAGCGCTCGCCGATCGCCTGGTAGTCGGCGCGGGACGGGTAGAGGCGAAGGATCAGTTCGCCGAGCAGCTCCTCGCGGCGATAGCCGAACAGGCGCTGGAACGCCTCGTTGAAATCCAGCATCAGGCGGTTGGCGGTGATCACCTGGGGCGCGGGTGACACGCGGAATGCCAGGCGTTCCAGATCGTCCAGTTCGGCGGGGTTGGCAGCCATCGCGGGCCCTTCTTGTCGTTGTTGCGCCCAGCCTACGCGAGCCTTCCGGCTCCGCAAGAAATACTCACACCTGTACGTAGTTGTACGAATGGCGGGCCGGCGCACGGCTGGGTCATTGTAAATCCGACGCTGCTTCACGCCTTGCGGCGCTGGCGTCCCGGTCCTCATAAAAATAACAGGAGACCGCAACAATGACTGCGCTCCCGCACGTCCTCATCACCGGCGGGGCTTCCGGCGTCGGCCTGGAGTCCGCATCTCTCCTCGCCTCCCAGGGCTGGTTGCCGATCCTGCTCGACCGCGACCGCAGCGCCCTGGCCGAACCCGGCATGCCCTCCGCGCGCACCCCGTACGACGACATCGCCGGCGAACTGCAGGTGAAGTCCGCTTTAAGGGTCTGTTCCCGTCTCATCGAGAGCCGCGTTGCCGCGAGCAATGCGTCCCGGTCAGGCGCCGACGCAGCCGCGAATGAAACGGCAACAGACCCTAGCTACATCAACGGCCAGATCATCGCGGTGGACGGCGGTTTCGCCGGCGCCGGGATGCCGGGCTGATCATCGATTTCCGAGCAGAGGAACGCACATGAGCATGGACTCCGTATCCATCGTGGCCGCCGGCCACACCCGTTTCGGCCGCCTGCAGGGGCAGACGCTGGAAGACCTGATCGTCGAGGCGACGCGCGAGGCGCTGGCCGACGCCGCCATCGACGCGGCGCAGATCGACGCGATTTTCCTCGGCCACTTCAACTCCGGGATGGTACCGGACGGCTTCGCGGCTTCCCTCGTCATGCAGGCCGACCCGGCGCTGCGCTTCAAGCCGGCGAGCCGTTGCGAGAACGCCTGCGCGTCGGGATCGGCGGCGATCATGGCTGGCATCAATGCGATTCGCAGTGGCGCCGCCGAGCTGGTGCTGGTGGTCGGCGCGGAGAAGATGACCAACAACTCCACCGCCGAGGTGACCCGCGCGCTGGCCGGCGCTGGCTACCAGAACGATGCGCAGGAAGCGGCGCTGAGCTTTCCGCAGCAGTTCGGCGTAGCCGCCCGCGGTTACCAGGAGCGCTACGGCGACCCGCTGCCGGCGATGGCGGCGATCGCGGTGAAGAACCACGCCAACGCCATGCACAACCCGCTGGCGCAGATGCACAAGCCGATGACCCTGGAGCATTGCAGCACGGTCTCGGAGAGCAACCCGCTGATCGCGCCGCCGCTGCGCCTGAGCGACTGCTCGCTGATCTCCGACGGCGCCGCCGCCATCGTGCTCGCCTCGGCCGAGCGGGCTAAGACCTTCAAGCGCGAAGTGGCGATCCGCGCCATGCAGCAGGTCAGCGACTTCCTGCCGATGTCGAGCCGCGACTTCCTCGCCTTCGAAGGGCCGCAGCGGGCCATCGCGACGGCGCTGCACGAGGCCGGCATCGGCCTGGGCGAGATCGATTTCGCCGAGGTCCACGACTGTTTCACCATCGCCGAACTGCTGATCTACGAGGCCATGGGCCTGGCGCCGAAGGGCGAGGGCTTCCGCGCGCTGGAGGAGGGCACGGTGCTGGCCGACGGGCGCCTGCCAGTGAACCTTTCCGGTGGGCTCAAGGCCAAGGGGCATCCGGTCGGCGCCACCGGGGTGTCGATGCATGCCATGGCGTTCCGTCAGCTCACCGGCAACCCGATCGGCATCGCCCTGCAGCAGCCGGAGTTCGGCCTGCTGTTCAACATGGGCGGCATGGCGGTGGCGAACTACGCCAGCGTGCTGCACGCACGGAGGGCCTGAGGATGAACATCGCCAACTGGCTCAACGATGCGGCCCGACGCTGGCCGCAGCGCCCGGCGCTGTTCGAGGGCGAGCGGCTGGTCAGCGACTACGCCGGTTTCGCCGCCGACGCCGCGGCGCTGGCGGTCGTTTTGCGCGAGGAACACGGCATCGTCCCGGGCGAGCGCGTCGCCCTGTTCATGAAGAACTGCTGCGAGTACCTCGAACTCTTCTACGCGATCTGGTGGGCCGGCGCAGTGGCGGTGCCGATCAACTGCAAGCTGCACCGCAGCGAGGCGGCTTGGATCGCCGAAAACGCCGAGGCGCGGCTGATCTTCACCGACGACGGCGCGCTGTTCGGCGCCGGGCAGCTGCACCCCGGCTGCGTCGAGCTGGCCGGTCGTGGTGAAGCCATCGCGCGGCTCAAGGCGAGTCGCGCCGCCGCGCCAGGGCCGCAGTCGCGCAGTGCCGACGACCTTGCGTGGCTGTTCTACACCTCGGGCACCACCGGGCGCTCCAAGGGCGTGATGCTCAGCCACGGCAACCTCACGGCGATGTCGCTGTGCTACCCGGTGGACGTCGATGCGGTGGATGCCAACGATGCCTTCGTCTACGCCGCGCCGATGTCCCACGGCGCCGGGCTGTACAACTTCATCCACGTGCGCTGCGGCGCGCGCCACGTGGTGCCGGTATCGCGCGGCTTCGGCGCCGGCGAGCTGTTCGAGCTGGCCCGCGGTCACGGGCAACTGAGCCTGTTCGCGGCGCCAACCATGGTCAAGCGGATGACCGACGAGGCGCGCCGTCAGGGTTATTCCGGCGAGGGCATCAAGTCGATCATCTACGGCGGTGCGCCGATGTACCTGGCCGACCTGCAGGAGGCGCTGGCCACCTTCGGCCCGCGGCTGATCCAGATCTACGGCCAGGGCGAAAGCCCGATGACCGTCACCGCGCTGTCGCGCGAGCTGATCGCCAACCGCACGCACCCGCACTGGCAACGGCTGGCCTCGTCGGTCGGCCAGGCGCAGTCCTGCGTCGAGGTGCGCGTGGTGGATGCGCAGCGCCAGCCGCTGGCGCCCGGCATGCCGGGCGAGATCGCCGTGCGCGGCGCCACGGTGATGCGCGGCTACTGGCGCAACGACGCCGCCAGCGCCGCGACCCTGGTGGACGGCTGGCTCTACACCGGCGACATCGGCTACCTCGACGAGCAGGGCTTCCTGACCCTCACCGACCGTTCCAAGGACGTGATCATCTCCGGCGGCAGCAACATCTATCCGCGTGAAGTGGAGGAAGTGCTGGCGCTGCATCCGGCGGTGTCCGAGGTCTCGGTGGTGGGCGAGGCGGAAGCCGACTGGGGCGAGATCGTGGTCGCCTTCGTCGTCCTGCACCCCGGCCAGCGTGCCGACGAGCAGACGCTCAACGCCTGGTTCGTGGAGCGCATGGCGTCGTTCAAGAAGCCCAAGCGCTACCTGTTCCGCGAGGAACTGCCGAAGAACAGCTACGGCAAGATCCTCAAGACCGAGTTGCGCCAGTCGCTGGAATCGGCCGCCGCGGCGTCCTGACTCCAATCTGGTTTTCCGAGCCACAGAACAACAACAAGAAGGAACATCCCCATGAGCACGATCACCCGCGAACAGGCCCGGCAACGCCGCCGGGCTTTCATCGGCGCCACTTCGGGGCACCTCATCGAGTGGTACGACTACGGTGTCTACGGCTTCCTCGCCGTCTACATCGGCCAGGCGTTCTTCGTCTCCGACGATCCGATGACCAGCCTGCTGAGCAGCTTCGCCGCCTTCGCCCTGAGCTTCTTCATCCGGCCCATCGGCGGGCTGTTCTTCGGCCCGCTGGCGGACAAGATCGGCCGTCGCAAGACCCTGGTGACCGTGCTGATGATGATGGCCGGCTCGACCTTCCTGCTCGGCCTGCTGCCGACCTACGAGTCGATCGGCATCGCGGCGCCGATCCTGCTGGTGCTGATCCGCTGCATACAGGGGTTCTCCGCCGGCGGCGAGATCGGCACCATCACCAGCTTCATCTCCGAATATGCCGGCCCCGGCCGTCGCGGGTTTTCCACCAGCTGGCTGATGGTCACCGCCGTGCTCGGCCTGGTGCTCGGCGGCGTGGTGGCGAACGGCATGACCTTCTTCCTCGGCGCCGAAGCCATGCAGGAATGGGCGTGGCGCATTCCGTTCCTGTTCGCCGCCCCCATGGGCCTGGTGTCGATGTACATCCGCCTGAAGCTCGAGGACAGCCCGGAATTCCTCGCCCTGGTGAGCAAGGGCGAAACCTCCAAGGCGCCGCTGCGCGAGGTGCTGCAGTGGAAACGCGCCATCGCCCTGGTGTTCTTCATCATCACCCTGCACAGCTCGATCTTCTATCTGGTGCTGACCTTCGCCTCGACCTACATGGCCAAGGTGCTGAAGTTCGACAGCGGCACCACGCTGCTCTACGTCTTCGTCGCCAGCCTGTCCTCGGCGCTGGTGATGCCGCTGGGCGGCATGTTCACCGATCGCTACGGGCGCAAGCCTTTCCTCATGGTGGTCGGCGTACTCGCCAGCCTGTCGATGTACTGGTTCTTCAAGTCGGCGCCGACGGCGACACCGGCGACGTTCATCTATCCGCTGATGGCGGTGGCGGTGTTCTTCGGCCTCTACGCGTCCTCGACCTACGCGACCATGAGCGAACTGCTGCCCACGCGCATCCGCTCCACCGGCATCGCCGTGGCCTATAACATTCCGGTCGCGGTGTTCGGCGGCAGCGCGCCGCTGATCTCCACCTGGCTGATCCAGCGGACCGGCGACATCACCTCGCCCTGGTACTTCTACGTGGGCACCGGCGTCGCCTCGCTGATCGCCTTGCTGATGCTGCGGCAGAAGGACTTCGTCGCCTGCGGCAGCCCGCAGCCTGGCGCGGCGTCCACGGAGGAGGGCGCCCGCCCGCTGCTGCAACCCGGCAGGCGCGTGCCGCCGGTGTCGGCCGGCTGACCGGCGGATCGAGCTGTAGAGGAAGCCGCCCATCGGGCGGCTTCTTTCGTTCGCCGTCAGTCGAAGCGCTCGCCGCGGCGCAGGCGGATCGGTCCGCGCACCTCGCCGTCCAGGTCCACCTCGCGCTCGCCCTGGGTCGCGCGGATGCGTCCGCTTGCCGCCATGCGCGCGGCGACGCGGCGGACAGCCGGCATCAGCGCCCGCCAGGCGTTCTCCCCGCTGGCCAGCGAGCGCGCCACGTCGGAGGGGCAGAGCGAGGCGTCGGGACTGCGCGCGGCGAGCAGTTCGCCGATGCGCGCTTCGAGGGCCATGTCGTCGATGATCCATTCCTCCTGTATGCCTGTCGGGCGATACGGTATTGCCGCTCGCGGGTTTCACCCGTCCTACACCAAGCATCGCCATCTTGTAGGGCGGGTGAAACCCGCGAGCGCAGATGCGCCAGGCAGCGGCGGCGCAGGTTGAGCC
>NZ_JASCPA010000084.1:0-13631 GCF_029959715.1 Pseudomonas sp. PS02288
CCCCGACCGGGTAAAGCGGTGGGGGGCGGTTGCGTTTCCGGGGGCGAAGGCGGGGAGGTGTTCGACCCGCCCGAGCGCTCCGTCAGCCATTGCAGGCGGACCTGCAATGGCGCGGCGAAATGGCGAGCAGCACGCTCATCCTGGAAGGTCAGGCAGCGTCGTCCGGCGCGGACCTGCCACAGCCGTTGGCCATGTTCCTCACGTACCTCGATGCGAACCACCATGAGCGGATTCCGATTCCCTGTCGCGCAGCAGGTGGCGCGATGGGCGGAAGACTACGCGATCCGAACAGCGGGTTGAATCGGTCGCGCCTCAGTAAACCCAGACTTCCACACGACGGTTCTTGATCCGACCCTCGTCTGCACTGTTGGCGGCCACCGGCATCTCGTCACCGAGCCCGGTGACCTCGCGGAAGATCACGCCGGCCTTCGACAGCTCGCGGCGCACCGCCATGGCGCGCAGTTTGGACAGCAGCGAGGCGCGTTGCGGGTCGACCTTGTCGTCCGCGAAGCCGACCAGCACCGTGCGTTTGTAGAGTTTGTCGTTCTGTCGCAGGTAGTCGGTAACGCGATCGATGTCCCGCTGGGCCTTGTTGTCCAGCCGGGCACTGCCGTGCTGGAAACGGAAATTCACCGACAGGCGCTGGGCCTCGCTGGCCAGCTGGAAATACTCCGCAGGCATGGCCGGCGCAGCGGCGACCTGCATGGCACGCACGTCCTGGGCGACGAACCCGACCTTGGCGACAATCGCCTGCCCCGCGGCGCTGTGGGCGAAGGCGACCAGCGCCAGCACCCAGGGGTTGTTCTCCTCCGGGGCGTTGTAAAGGAACAGCCGGCGCGAGAGCGGATAGTCCTCGGTGGCGATCAGGCTGACCGAGGGTTCCATGGCTTGCGACTCTCCGGCCGAAATCGCCAGCGTCTTGGCCCTGCCCACCGAGGCCAGCCCGGCGAAACCGATGCCCTGCGGATCACCGGCGACGGTCTCGGAGAGCTGGTCGCTGGATTCGAAACGCGCGGCGTCCGGCGCCAGGGTCTTGCCGTTGGCGACCAGCACCAGTTCCTTGAAGGTATCGAAGGTGCCGGACTTGTCGTCCCGCGCATGCAGATGGATCGCTCCGGCCTTGCCACCGAGGGCCGCCCAGTCACGAATCTCCCCGGCGAACACCTTCGCCAGTTGCTCGCTGGTCAGACTCTTCAGTCCGTTGTCGGGGTGTACGAGGATCGCCAGGCCATCGATGCCGATCACCTGTTCCGCGGAGCGGCTGCGCAGGTCGCCCAGTTCGGCGAGTGCGGCGACTTCACTGTCCTTGATCGGGCGGGACGAGGCGGCCAGCTCGGCGCGGCCTTGTTGGAGGGCGACGAACCCCGTGCTGGAACCGTGGGCGGCGATGTCCACGTGCACTTCACGACCCTCGGCGGTGCGCGCGGATATGCGCTGCTCGTTCTCCGCCGGGCCGGGCTGGCTGCGCACCATGAGCAGCCCCTGCTGGCGCATCAGCCCTTCGACCAGCGCCGGCGCCAGGCGCGCACCGATGGTATTGGAGCCCTGGATGCGCAGGAGCGGGGCGTTGCCCTCTGGGATAGGCAAGGCGGCGAACACCGACCAGGGCAGGGCGTAGCAGACGAAGCCGAGGATCAGCATGCCGAGCACGCGGCTCCAGGTATCGGCTTCGTGATCGGACGCGTGGGACATGCGGCAGGCACCTGTTGGAGAGGAGGTGCCGGCAGACTAAGTCAGTTGCATGTCGCCCATATGACAGCCAAAAAAAAACCGATCAGCTCAGTTCGAGCCACACCGGCGCGTGGTCGGAAGGCTTCTCCATCGCGCGCAGCTCATAGTCGACGCCGGTGGCGAGGATGCGTTCCTGCAGCGGCCTGGAGGCCATGATCAGGTCGATGCGCAGGCCGCGCTTGGGCTCGTCTTCGAAACCGCGACTGCGGTAGTCGAACCAGCTGAAGCGGTTTTCCACGGTCGGATTCTGCAACCTGAAGGTATCCGCCAGCCCCCAGCTCTTTAGCTTCTCGAGCCACTCGCGCTCCTCGGGCAGGAAGCTGCACTTGCCGGTACGCAACCAGCGCCTGGCGTTGTCGGCACCGATGCCGATGTCGCAATCCTGCGGCGAGATGTTGAAGTCGCCCATCACCAGCAGGCGATGGTCGGGCTGGAAGCGCTCCTCGAGCAGGCGCTGCAGGTCTGCATAGAAACGCGTCTTGGCCGGGAACTTCACCGGATGGTCGCGGCTTTCGCCCTGGGGGAAGTAGCCATTGAACACATGGACCGGTTGGCCGTCGCCGTCGGCGAAGGTGCCGCCGATCCAGCGCCGCTGGGATTCCTCGTCATCGCCGGGGAACCCCTTGAACACTTCCAGCGGCTTCGCCAGGGACATCAGCGCAACGCCGTAATGACCTTTCTGCCCGTGAAAATGCACGTGGTAACCCAGCGCCTCGACTTCGGCGAAGGGGAACTGGTCGTCGGAGACCTTGGTTTCCTGCAGGCCAATGATGTCCGGGCGATGTTTTTCGACCAGTGCCGCCAGTTGGTGAGGACGTGCGCGCAGGCCGTTGATATTGAAGGAAACGACTTTCATCGCGGGACTCCTGGGAAAACCCCGATGCTAGCCCATCCGGCGCCGCGCCAGCCAGCGCTGGCGGCCCGCCCATGGCGCTGCTAACGTCAGCGAAGACCCATAACCATAACTAGAGAGGTCGATCGCCATGCCCGCAACCCAACCCGCCGCGCCCGCCACGACGCGCTTCCTCGACAGCGGCTACGCGCGCGAGGCGCGCTCGCTGCTGTACCAGGCCTATCGCCACGAACCCACCTTCGCCTACCTGTTCGAAGCCGAGCGCCCTGGCTACGACCACCGTGTGCGTGCCACCGTTCGCGAACTGGTGAATCAGCATTTCAGCGAGGACCTGCCGGCGATCGGCCTGCTGGTGGAGGACAGGCTGATCGGTGTCGCGCTGATCGCGCCGCCGCAACGCCGGCTGGAGATCACCGAGAGCTGGGTGTGGCGCATGCGCATGCTGCTGACCACCGGATTGCGCTGCACCCAGCGTTACCTCGACTACCACGCCGCCGTGCTGGCCTGCCTGCCGCCCGGCCCGTTCCACGTCTTGCCGCTGATCGGTATCCATCCGCGCTGCCAGGGCCTGCACTACGGCGAGCAGATGCTCGAGGCCGTGCACGCCTGGTGCGCCGGGGACAGTGCGTCTCAAGGCGTGGTGCTGGATACCGGCAACACCCGCTATCTGGAGTTCTATCGGCGCCAGGGTTACCAGGAGATCGGCGAAGTGGCGATCGGGCCAATTCGCGAGCACGTTTTCCTCCATGCGAACGATCCGGTCGCTGCGCACGACGGCGCCCCGGATCTCACGACAGGGGAAAATCTTCGATAATTCGAGGGGTTAGCGCGACCAAGGGTTGCCGGATCGAGCCCGCTTGCATGGTAGCATCCGGCCCATGATGTCCCGATCCAGCTTCAGCTTCTGCCTATCGTTCTGTTCGCTGCTCAGCACTTCGGTGCTGGCGCAGGAGCAGCTGGACGTGCGCGTGCAACCGAACAACGCGAAGCTTCGCGGCAATATCCAGGGCTATGTCGGCAGCCTGGAAGGTCGTGACCGGCAGGCGCTGGAACAGCTCACGCGGGTCGCCGAAACCCAGGCACAGCAGGCCGCGCAAGCCCTTGGCTACTACAATGCGCAGATCGACAGCGAAGTCGACCAACGCCAGCCGCCGCGCCTGGTGCTCACCGTGCAGCCGGGCGAGCCGGTGCGGCTGCGCAACGTCACCGTCCGCATCGAAGGCCCGGCCGCGCAGCTGGCCAGCTTTCGCTTGCCCGAACGCGAGATGCTCAAGTCCGGCGCGATACTCGACCACGGCCATTACGAAGACGCGAAGAGGCTCATAGAGAACCAGGCGTCGCGCTTCGGCTTCTTCGGCGGCCGCTTCATCCGGCAGAAGCTGCTGATCGACCCGCGCGAGGGCTTCGCCGATATCGAACTGGTCTACGACAGTGGCCCGCGCTACCGGCTGGGTGAGGTCAAGTTCGGCGGCGATGCGCCCCTGTCCGAGGACCTGTTGCAACGCCTGGTCCCTTTCAAACGAGGCGATCCCTACGACTCCGAACTGATCGCCGAACTGAACCAGGCGCTGCAGACCAGCGGCTATTTCGATGCCGTGCGCGTCGACGCCGCGCCCGAGCAGGCACGCGACGAGCAGATCCCGGTGGATGTACGGCTGACCACGCGCAAGCCGCGTACCTTCGGCATCGGTCTCGGCTATTCCACCGATGTCGGCCCGCGCGGCAAGGTCAACTGGACGCGCCATTGGGTGAACCCGCAGGGCCACAGCTATGGCGCCGAACTGGAGCTTTCGGCGCCACGGCAGAACGTCGGCCTGTGGTACGACATTCCGGGCCAGGCGCCCCTGACCGACAAACTGCGGCTGGCTGCTGGTTACCAATATGAGGAACTGGCCGACACCGACTCATTGAGTCGTCTGCTCACAATCGGCCCGGAATGGCACAGCCTGCGACCGAGCGGCTGGACGCGCGTGCTCTCGGTGAAGTGGCAGCGCGAGGAATACCGCCTGGGTGACGATTCCGGGTTGAGCACGCTGCTGATGCCCGGCGTCAGCTACTCGCTGTTACGCAGCAACAACCGGCTCGACCCCAGCCACGGCTATCGCCTGCAGTTCGATGTGTCGGCGGCCAAGGACGGCCTGCTGTCGGACGCCGACCTGGTGCATGTCGAAGGGGCGATCAAGGGCCTGACCACGCTGGCGGACAAGCACCGCTTCCTCGGCCGTCTGCAACTGGGCGGCAACTACACCGACGAGTACAAGGCGATTCCGCCGTCGCTGCGCTTCTTCGCCGGCGGCGACCAGACCGTGCGCGGCTACGACTACCAGATGCTCTCGCCCGAAAACTCCGACGGCGACCGCATCGGCGGTCGCTACATGATCGCCGGCAGCCTCGAGTACCAGTACGCGATCGCCGATCGCTGGCGCATCGCGACCTTCGTCGACCAGGGCAACGCGTTCTCATCGCTTGAGCTGCCGTCGCTGAAGACCGGCGTCGGCTTCGGCGTGCGCTGGGTCTCGCCGGTGGGGCCGTTGCGCGTCGACCTCGCGCATCCGCTGGACGGCGACGGCGGCGTGCGCCTGCACTTTTCGATGGGCCCCGAGCTGTGAGGCGCGTCGCCTGGGGAGTGCTCGCCCTGGTACTGCTGCTGGTGCTCGGCCTGACGCTGCTGCTCGGCAGCCAGGCCGGCAGCCGCTGGGCGCTGGCGCAGGTGCCGGGCTTGCAGGTGCAGGGCTTCGACGGCCGGCTCGGCGGAGCCTGGCGAGCCGAGCGCCTGGCCTGGACGCAGGGCCAACGGCGCGTGGAGCTGGTCGCGCCGCAACTGGACTGGTCGCCGAGCTGCCTGCTGCGCCTGACGTTGTGCCTGGACCGCGTGGTCGCCGAGCAGGTGATCCTCGCCTTGCCGCCGTCCACAGACGACGAAGAAGGCCCAGGTGGACTGCCGGATATCGGCCTGCCGCTGTCCCTACGCTTGGGCGAGGTTCAGATCGGCAGCCTGCTGCTGGACGGACAGGAGGAATTGCGCGGCCTTCGTCTCGCTGGGCAATGGACCGGCGAGGGGCTGCGCATCGACTCACTGAGCGTGCAGCGCGACGCGCTTTCCCTGCACCTGCAAGGCCTGCTCACGCCCACCGGCGACTGGCCGCTGAAGGCCGAAGGCTCGCTGTCGCTGCCGGCACCGGGTGAGCAGCCGTGGACGCTGGCGATAACCGTCGATGGCGACCTGCAACGCGAACTGAGCCTGCACGCTGACAGCAACGGTTACCTGCAGGGCCGGCTGGACGGCCGGGTGAGCCCGCTGGTCGAGCACCTTCCGGCCCGGTTGCGGCTGGTGATGCCGCGTTTCAAGGCCACCGAAGAATTGCCGGACACCCTGACTCTCGAGGAGCTGGAGTTGACCGCCGAAGGCGATCTGTCCGACGGTTACCGGGTGCTCGGCAATGCCCGGCTGCCGGCGCAGGAGGGGCCGATGAGCCTGGGCCTGAGCGGCCGGGTCACCGCCGAAGGCGCGCGTATCGAGGCGCTCGACCTCACCGCGAGCGCGGAGCAGCGCCTGGCGCTGACGGGCGAGTTGGACTGGCGCGAAGGGCTGATCGCCGACACCCACATCGACTGGCAGGATTTCCCCTGGCGCCGGCTGTATGCCGAGATCGACGAACCGCCGGTGGCGCTGAAGACCTTCAAGGGCGACCTGCATTACGACAACGGCAGTTACCTGGGCAATTTCGCCGCCGAGCTGCTGGGGCCGGCGGGGCCTTTCAGCCTCAGCAGCCCGCTGAGCGGCGACCTCGAACAGCTGAATTTGCCTTCACTGCGCCTGGTGGCCGGGCAGGGCAACGCCGAAGGGCAGTTGAACCTCGGCTTCGCCGAGGGCATCGCCTGGAAAACGGCGCTGCAGCTCGACCGGTTCGATCCGTCCTACTGGCTCGCCGAGCTGCCCGGTAGCCTGGCCGGCCCGCTGCGCAGCGAAGGCAGCCTGACGAATGGCCAACTGGCGCTGAACGCGGAGCTGCGACTGGAAGGCCGGCTGCGCGGGCAGACGACCCGGCTGCAACTCGCCGCGGAGGGCGCCGGCGAGCGCTGGAACCTGGCCAACCTCGACCTGCGCGTAGGAGACAACCAGGTACGGGGCAGGGGCCAGCTGGATCAACGCTTGCAGGGGCAACTTGCGCTCGAGCTGCCGCGCCTGGGCCAGTTGTGGCCCGAGCTGCAGGGCGCGCTGAACGGCACGCTCGACCTGGCCGGCAGCCTCGCCGCCCCCCAGGGCCAATTGGCGCTGAAGGGGCAGGCGCTGTCGTTCGGCGACCGCCGCCTGGCCGCGCTGGATCTGGCGGCGACGCTCGATGCGGCGCAGCGCGGAACGCTGACGCTGAACGCCCGCGATATCCACTCCGGCGACACCGCGCTGGGCGATCTGCGCCTGACCGGGCAGGGCGATCGCAAGGATCAGCGCCTCGACCTGAGCCTGGTCGGCCCGCTGCTGCGTACCGCGCTTGGCCTGTCCGGGCGCCTGGATGGCGATGGGACGAAGGGTTGGCACTGGCGCGGCCAGCTCGGCAAAGGCGAAGTCGCCGCCGGCGGCCAGACCTGGACGCTGCGCACGCCCGCACGCCTGGAACGTCGCGCCGATGGCCGCCTGGAGCTGGGCGCGCACTGCTGGGCCTATGGCGACGCCAGCCTGTGCGGCGAGGAACAGCGGCTGATGCCGGAACCCAGACTGCGCTATCACCTGCGCAACTTCGCCCTCGAGGGGCTGGCGCAGTTCCTCCCCGAAGATTTCGCCTGGAAGGGCAAGCTGAACGCCGACCTGCAGCTCGACCTGCCGGCTGCCGGCCCCAGCGGCCACATCCTCGTCGACGCCGGCAATGGCACCCTGCGCGTGCGCGATGGCGACGACTGGGTGGACTTTCCCTACCGGCAGCTGAGCCTGGACAGCCAACTGCAACCCAGCCGGGTGGACACCCAGCTGAGTTTTGCCGGCGGGCCTCTGGGCAAGCTGTCGCTGCACGCACGCATCGACCCTCGGGCGGCAAACAAACCGCTGCGCGGAGAGTTTTCCCTCAGTGGCCTCGACCTGTCGGTGGCGCGGCCGTTCGTGCCCATGGTCGAGCGCCTGGAAGGCTATCTGGATGGTTCCGGCACCTTGTCCGGCGATCTGCAGGAGCCGCGCATCGACGGTCGCCTGCAACTGCGCGGCGGCCACGTGTCCGGGGCGGAACTGCCGACGCGCCTGGAAAACCTCCAGGTCCAGGCGCTGATCGCCGGCGAGAACCTGCAGCTCAGCGGCGACTGGAGTGCCGGGCGCGAAGGGCAGGGCAGCATCAGCGGATCGCTGGACTGGAGCCGTGCGCTGGACCTCGACCTGCGCATTCGGGGCGACCGCCTGCCGGTATCGGTGGCGCCCTATGCCGATCTAGAGGTGGCGCCCGACCTGCAGGTCGCCTTCGATGGCGAGCAACTGGCGCTCCGTGGCAAGGTGCGGGTGCCCCGCGGCAGCATCATCGTTCGCGAGCTGCCACCGTCCACCGTGAAGGTCTCGGCGGACGCCGAAATCGTCGGCGCGGAGGCGCCGGTCAAGGGCGCCTCGTCGACGCTACGAATGAACGTCGACGTGGCGGTCGGCGAAGACAAGCTGACCTTCAGCGGCTTTGGCCTGAATGCCGAACTGGCGGGGCAGATCCACGTTGGCGACAACCTCGACACGCGGGGCGAGCTGAGCCTGAACAAGGGCCGCTACCGCGCCTACGGCCAGCGTCTGACCATCCGCCGCGCGCGCCTGCTGTTCACCGGGCCGATCGACCAGCCTTATCTCGACGTGGAGGCGGTGCGCGTGGTAGACGAAGTCACCGCCGGCATCCGCCTCACAGGCAGCGCCGCCGCGCCGCGTAGCGAGGTGTTCTCGGAACCGGCGATGAGCCAGGAACAGGCGCTGTCCTACCTGGTGCTGGGTCGCCCCTTGGGCGGTGACAGCGGCGACAGCAACATGCTCGCCGAAGCCGCCCTCGGTCTGGGCCTGGCGCAGAGCGCCTCGATTACCGGCGGCCTGGCGCGCAACCTTGGCATCGAGAACTTCCAGCTCGACACCGAAGGCACCGGCAACACCACCAGCGTGGTGGCCAGCGGCAGCCTCACCGATCGCCTCAGCCTGCGCTACGGCGTCGGCGTGTTCGAGCCGGCGAATACCGTGGCGCTGCGTTACGAACTGACCAGGCGGCTGTACCTCGAAGTCGCCAGTGGCCTGGCCAGCTCGCTGGACCTGTTCTACAAGCGCGATTTCTGATTGGACACGTGCGTCCAGGACGCCCATCTAAACGTCGAGCATCTTCATCACCTGTTCCGGATAGCGCCCGCCGGCCACCGCATCGGCCGGGAAGATCGCGTCGATCTGCGCCCGTTCGGCTGCGCTCAGCACGACGTCCAGCGCGCCCACGTTTTCTTCCAGGTATTTGCGCCGCTTGGTGCCGGGAATCGGGATGAGGTCGTCGCCCTGGGCCAGGACCCAGGCCAGGGCCAGTTGCGAGGGCGTCACGCCCTTGGCTTCGGCCAACGCCTTCACCTTCTCCACCAGCAGCAGGTTGCGGGCGAAATTCTCGCCCTGGAAGCGCGGGCTGAAGCGCCGGTAATCGTCTTCGGCGAAGTCCTCAGGCGAGGTCAGGGCGCCGGTGAGGAAGCCCCGTCCCAGTGGACTGTAGGGCACGAAAGCGATGCCCAGGCGCCGACAGGCCGCCAGCGCGCCGTTGCTTTCCGGGTCGCGCGTCCACAGCGAGTACTCGCTTTGCAGCGCGCTGATCGGGTGCACGGCATGGGCGCGCTCCAGGGTCGCCGCCGACGCCTCGCTGAGGCCCAGGTAGCGCACCTTGCCTTCCTTCACCAGCGCGGCCATCGCGCCCACGGTTTCCTCGATCGGCACCTGCGGATCGATACGGTGCTGGTAGTAGAGGTCGAGGTGGTCGACGCGCAAACGCTTGAGGCTGCCTTCGATGGAGGAACGCACGTACTCCGGGCGCCCGCTGACACCGCGCAGCGCCGGGTTGGCCGGGTCGCGGAGG
This sequence comes from Pseudomonas sp. PS02288, assembly GCF_029959715.1. Lineage (NCBI taxonomy): Bacteria > Pseudomonadati > Pseudomonadota > Gammaproteobacteria > Pseudomonadales > Pseudomonadaceae > Pseudomonas > Pseudomonas sp. PS02288. The sequence goes on from NZ_JASCPA010000084.1 coordinate 9,634, forward strand.
ATGCCGAACTTGCTGGCGAGGAACACCTGGTCGCGTTTGCCGCGAATTGCCTTGCCGATCAGTTCCTCGTTGCTGAACGGCCCATACATGTCGGCGGTGTCGAGCAGGCTGACGCCCAGTTCCAGCGCGCGGTGCAGGGTGGCGACGGATTCCGCTTCGTCGCGTCCGGCGCCGTAGAAATCGCTCATACCCATGCAGCCGAGACCGATGGCGGAAACCTGCGGGCCGTCGTGGCCCAGTTGGCGAGTCTTCATCGAGGGGTTCTCCGTGGGAAATGTCGGTCCAGTGTCTGCCTCACTCCTGGCTGGATAAACCTGCCGAAAACGTATTCACTATTCGTAATTTCTACATAGTGGATGGGTAATGGACCGCTTTCTCGCCATGCAGCTGTTCACTCGTATCGTCGAGATGGGCGCCTTCGGCCGTGCCGGCGAAAGCCTCGGGCTGGCTCCGGCCTCCAGCAGCCAACTGATCAGGCAACTGGAGAGCCACCTCGGCGTGCAACTGCTGCAGCGCACCACCCGCCAGGTCAGCCCGACCGTGGATGGCGCCGAGTTCTACGAGCGCTGCGTGCGCCTGCTGGCGGATCTGGACGACGCCGAGGGCTCGTTTTCCGAGGCGCGGCGCAACCCCCGAGGCAAGCTGCGCATCGACCTGTCGCACTCGCTGGCGCGACTGGTGGTGATCCCGCGACTCCCGGCGTTCTGCAGCCGCTACCCGCAGATCGAACTGGAAGTGGGCACCTCGGACCGCACCCTCGACCTGATCCGCGAAGGCGTCGACTGCGTGCTGCGTGGCGGCGCGCCGCTGGACCCGGGGCTGGTGGCCCGGCCGGTGACGCAGCTGACGCAAGTCACCTGCGCCAGCCCGGCGTACCTCACCGCCCGTGGCGTGCCGCGCACCTTGGCGCAACTCGACGATCATCGCGCCATCGACTTCATCGGCTCCAGCGGCCAGCGCTTCGAGCTGGAGTTCCAGGTCGCCGGCGCAACGCAGACGCGGCGTCTGCCGGCGCAGATCGCGGTGAACGGGGCGGATGCCTACGTCGCCGCCTGCGAAGCAGGATTGGGCCTTATCCAGGTGCCGGTCTACCACGTCACCGAACAACTGCGCGCCGGCAGCCTGGTGGAAGTCCTCGCCGATTGCCGCCCGCCGGTGTACCCGCTGAGCGTGGTCTACCCGCCGCATCGCCAGCTGTCGCGGCGGGTGAGGGTGTTCGTCGACTGGCTGGTAGAGCTGTTCGAACAGCCCAACTGGATGGCGCGGCCGGGGCCCTGACGACGACAACAGAACAGGGGGGGCGCCTTCCGGCCTGATGTGCTGCCATTTTCCGGGGCGGGCATGATTTACTGGGCACTCCATCCTCCCCACAAGAAGGAAACCTCCCATGCCCCAAGTGACCCGCCGCGGCAGCCCCGTGGACATCGACGGCGAGCTGCCGAAGGTCGGCCAGGCCGCGCCCGCATTCAGCCTGGTCAATGGCGACCTCGCCGACGTGACCCTCGAAGCCTTCGCAGGCAAACGCAAGGTGCTGAACATCTTCCCCAGCGTCGATACGCCGACCTGCGCCACCTCGGTACGCAAGTTCAACGCCGAGGCCAGCAAGCTGAACAACACCGTGGTGCTGTGCATCTCCGCCGACCTGCCGTTCGCGCAAAAGCGCTTCTGCGGCGCCGAAGGGCTGGAGAACGTCGTCAACCTGTCGACCCTGCGCGGCCAGGCGTTTCTCCGCGACTTCGGCGTCGCCATCGCCAGCGGTCCGATGGTGGGCCTGGCGACCCGCGCGGTCGTGGTGCTGGACGAGAACGACCGCGTGTTGCACAGCGAGCTGGTCCCCGAGATCGGCCAGGAGCCGGACTACCAGGCCGCCATCGGCGTACTCGGCTGATACGTCGGGTGCCGACCGAACGGTCCGCCGCTGCGGGCCGTTTTTTGCCGGCGCCTGAACCGTGTTCCTGCGTGGAAACTTTTTGTTTTCAGCTCATACACTTGGCGAGGCAAGTAAAGGGTAAATAGGCGGTAAAGAGCCTTTGCATCGGGGGCAACAGTCCTTATCGTTCAGGCTCCTTCAAATTCCGAATCCTATTCATGTCCGAACAAACGCCGCCCCCCGCGTTTTACCGTCGCCCGCGCGTCTGGCTGATCGGTATCGTCGTCCTCCTGCTGCTTGCCGCCGTGGCATGGAAATTCTGGCCCGCCAGCTCCACGTCTACCGATGCGGCGCAGCAGGCCAGCCGCCGAGGCCACGGCGGAGCCGGTGTCGGCCGCGGTCCCGGCGGCATGGGAGGTCCGGGCGGCGGGCTGTTCAACAACGAGCCGACCCCGGTACGCGTGGCGGCCGCCCGGCAGGGTGACTTCCCCGTCTACTACAAGGCGCTCGGCACCGTTACCGCGCTGAACACGGTGAGCGTGCGCGGCCGGGTCGACGGCGAGCTGGTCAAGGTGGCGTTCGAGGAAGGGCAGAAGGTCAAGGCAGGCGACCTGCTGGCGGTGATCGACCCGCGCACCTATCAGATCGCCCTGCAGCAGGCCCAGGGCACCCTGGCGGAAAACCAGGCGCAGCTGAAGAACGCGCAGATCGACTACGACCGTTACCGCGGGCTGTATGCCGAAGACAGCATCGCCAAGCAGACGCTGGACACCCAGGAAGCGCTGGTCAATCAGTACAAAGGCACGCTGCAGGGCAACCAGGCGGCGGTCAACCAGGCCAAGCTGAACCTCGACTTCACCAACGTGCGCGCGCCCATCTCCGGGCGCCTGGGCCTGCGCCAGGTCGACGTCGGCAACCTGGTCGGCTCCAGCGACACCACCGCGCTGGTGACCATCACCCAGACGCAGCCGATCAGCGTCGCCTTCACCCTGCCGGAAAACGAGCTGCCCACGGTGGTCCAGCGCTTCCGCGCCGGCGAGAAGCTCCGCGTCGAGGCCTGGGACCGCGCCGAAACCCGCCTGCAGGCCGAAGGCGTGCTGCAGAGCCTGGACAACCAGATCGACACCACCACCGGCACCCTGAAGTTCAAGGCGCGCTTCGGCAACGACAAGGAAACTCTGTTCCCCAACCAGTTCGTCAACGTGCGGGTACTCGCCGACACGCTGCGCAACGTGGTGCTGGTGCCAACCCCGGCGGTGCAGTTCGGCAATGCCGGCTCCTTCGCTTACGTCATGGACGGCGACGACAAGGTCACCATCCGCACCCTCAAGGTCGGCCCCAACGACGGCACCAACACGGTGATCCTCGAAGGCCTGGCCAGCGGCGACCGCGTCGTGCTGGAAGGCACCGACCGCCTGCGCGAAGGCAGCAAGGTGCTGGTGGTGCATGACGCCAACGCCGTCCCGACCTCGCCCAGCGAGCAGTTGCAGGGCTCGCCGAAGGCCCCTGCGGGTACGCCAGACGCGGCGGCGAAAGACGCCCGATGAACGTCTCGCGGCTGTTCATACTGCGCCCGGTCGCCACCACGCTGAGCATGCTGGCGATCCTCCTCGCCGGGCTGATCGCCTATCGCATGCTGCCCGTGTCGGCGTTGCCGCAGGTGGACTACCCGACCATCCGCGTCCTCACGCTGTACCCCGGCGCCAGCCCGGACGTCATGACCAGTGCGGTCACCGCGCCGCTGGAGCGCCAGTTCGGGCAGATGCCGGGACTCGCGCAGATGTCCTCGACCAGCTCCGGCGGCGCCTCGGTGATCACCCTGCGTTTCAGCCTGGCGATGGACCTGGATGTCGCCGAGCAGGAAGTCCAGGCGGCGATCAACTCCGCCAGCAACCTGCTGCCCAACGACCTGCCGGCACCGCCGGTGTACAACAAGGTCAACCCGGCCGACACCCCGGTGCTCACCGTGGCAGTCAGCTCCAAGACCATGCCGTTGCCCAAGCTGCACGACCTGGTCGACACACGCATGGCGCAGAAGCTCGCCCAGGTGAACGGCGTCGGCATGGTCAGCCTCGCCGGCGGCCAGCGCCAGGCGGTGCGGGTGAAGGTCAACGCGCAGGCGCTGGCC
>NZ_JASCPA010000085.1:0-12764 GCF_029959715.1 Pseudomonas sp. PS02288
GGCCGGTATCGATCACCCCGCGGGGCGATCGATACCGGCAGGCTCCGTCAGCCTCGGGGGCCGAGGATCATGCAGGTCGTGGTGCCGGTGGCGTAGAGGCGGTCGTCCACGTCGTAGATGCGGCCTTCGGCGAGGGCGATGGTACGGCCGATGTGGACGATCGTGCCTTCCGCCCGGACCGGTCCGGTATCGCTGGTCAGCGCGCGTACGTAACTGATGCGCAGATCGACAGTGGTATAGGCCTGGCCTTTCTTCAGTCCGGTGTGCACCGCGCAGCCCATGGCGGAGTCCAGCAGCGTCGCGGCGTAGCCGCCATGCACGCTGCCGAGCGGGTTGTAGTGACGCTTCCCCGGCGTGCCCTGGAAGACAAAGCGCCCCTCGGACCATTCGATGGGGTAGAAACCTATCAGGTCGCCGATGGCCGGGCTGGGGAAGTCGCCGCTGCCTATGCCGGCCAGGTATTCCGTCGGTGCCAGTTCGAGCAGATGCTCAATGCTGGTGCTGCCAGGCGCGGCGAGGCGAGCACGCATGGCGGCCTCCACGGCATTCCACTCCTCGATTTTGCGGGTTCGTTCAGCTTCGTTCATGGCTGTTCCTTTATTGGTTTTGTATGACGGTCAACATGCTGCTGCGCAAGGGCTCGCTCTCCTGTGAGAGCAAGCGGGGCATTCAGTCGCGGGGGTCGCAGGTCTGCTCGATGAGCCAGTCGCGGGTCGTGTCGAGGATGCGTTCGGACAGCTCGGGATCGGCCACGCTGCGCGAGATCATCAGCGCGCCGAGCATGGCGCAGAAGGTGCCGATGCTGTCGCGTTCGGGCTGGGCGCCACCGATCTTGCCTTCGAGGTTAGCCAGGCGGTTGCGTACCAGTTCATCGGTCGTGCTGCTGGGTTGGCCGCGCTGGCCCAGTTCGGAGGACATGGTCGGCAGCGGGCAGCCCTTGCCGGGATTGTCGCGGTGCGCGGTGGACAAATAGCCGGTGATCAGCGTGCGCAGGTCGCCGCTCAGGGTATTGTTCTGGGCGCTATTCAGGTTGCTGGATGCCGCGCGAAGCGCCTCTTCGACCAGCTCGTCCTTCGACTTGAAGTGCGCATAGAAGCCGCCGTGGGTCAGCCCCAGCGCCTTCATCAGTGGCTGCAGGCCGGTGGCGCCGATGCCATCGCGGCGGAACCGCTCGGAGGCTTCGTCGATGATGCGCTGATGGGTGCGCGCCTTGTGGTCTTCCGAATATCGCACGGACATGCCTCCGCTTAGATTGTGACCGTAATTTAACACGGAATGGGAGGTGTGCAAAAAGCAGGAGGTGGTGTTTTCAGCGGGGTGCTGGAGAAATGGTGGGCCTTCCCGGGCTCGAACCGGGGACCGAGCGATTATGAGTCGCGCGCTCTAACCAACTGAGCTAAAGGCCCTTGTAGCGATGCCGACGACCTATGTCGCTCGGCGGTGGTGCGGGTCGCCCGTGAGGGCCGGCGGATTATAGGGCGCGCGTCGCCACGCGCCAAGCCATTGAGCAGAAAGCAAAACCCCAGCTTGCGGCTGGGGTTCTGTTGTTACTCGTCGAGGAACGAACGCAGGTGCTCGCTTCGCGACGGGTGGCGCAGCTTGCGCAGCGCCTTGGCTTCGATCTGGCGGATACGCTCGCGGGTGACATCGAACTGCTTGCCGACTTCCTCGAGGGTGTGGTCGGTATTCATGTCGATGCCGAAGCGCATGCGCAGCACCTTGGCTTCACGAGCGGTCAGCCCGGAGAGCACTTCGCGGGTCGCTTCCTTGAGGCTTTCCACGGTCGCCACGTCGATCGGCGACTGCATGCTGGAGTCCTCGATGAAGTCGCCCAGGTGCGAGTCTTCGTCGTCGCCGATGGGCGTTTCCATGGAGATCGGCTCTTTGGCGATCTTCAGTACCTTGCGGATCTTGTCCTCGGGCATCTCCATGCGCTCCCCCAGCTCTTCCGGAGTGGGCTCGCGACCCATCTCCTGCAGCATCTGGCGGGAGATGCGGTTGAGCTTGTTGATCGTCTCGATCATGTGCACCGGAATACGGATGGTGCGGGCCTGGTCGGCGATCGAGCGGGTGATCGCCTGGCGAATCCACCAGGTGGCGTAGGTCGAGAACTTGTAGCCGCGACGGTATTCGAACTTGTCCACCGCCTTCATCAGGCCGATGTTGCCTTCCTGGATCAGATCGAGGAATTGCAGGCCGCGGTTGGTGTACTTCTTGGCGATCGAGATCACCAGGCGCAGGTTCGCCTCGACCATCTCTTTCTTGGCGCGACGAGCCTTGGCCTCGCCGATGGACATGCGACGGTTGACGTCCTTGATCTCGGCGACGGTCAGTTCGGCTTCGTCCTGCAGCGCGGCCAGCTTGCGCTGGGCGCGGACGATGTCGTCCTGCAGACGGCCGATGGCTTCGGCGTACTTGCTCTTGCCCTTGGCCAGTCCGGCGGCCCAGGTTTCATCGGTTTCATGGCCGGGGAACTGGCGCAGGAAGTCGGCGCGCGGCATGCGGGCATCGCGAACGCACAGCTGCATGATCGCGCGTTCCTGCTGGCGAACCAGATCCAGGGCGCCACGGACACGGCTGACCAGCACTTCGAACTGCTTCGGAATGACCTTGATCGGCATGAACAGCTCGGCCAGGGCCTGCAGTTCGGCGACGGCCTGCTTGCTTGCGCGGCCGTGCTTCTTCAGGGCTTTCTTGGCCTTGTCCAGCTGTTCGGAAACGGCGGTGAAGCGGCGCAGCGCTTCCTCCGGGTCCGGGCCGCCGTCGCCTTCTTCCTCGTCATCGCTGTCGCTATCGTCCTCTTCCTCGTCGTCCTTGGCGGCAGCAGCGTCGGTTTGCGGCTGCACGGGCTCGACTTCCTCGGCCGGCGCGCTGCCGTCATCGGGATCGATGTAGCCACTGAGGACGTCGGACAGGCGGCCGCCTTCGCTGGTGACGCGCTGGTACTCGCCGAGGATGTAGTCGACGGTGCCGGGAAAGTGGGCAATTGCGCCCATGACTTCGCGGATGCCTTCCTCGATGCGTTTGGCGATTTCGATCTCGCCTTCGCGGGTCAGCAGTTCCACGGTGCCCATTTCGCGCATGTACATGCGCACCGGGTCGGTGGTGCGGCCGATGTCGGTTTCCACGGCAGCGAGAGCGGCAGCGGCTTCTTCAGCGGCGGCTTCGTCGGTGTCGGCTTCGGCCAACAACAGGGCATCCGCATCCGGAGCACTCTCGAATACGTTGATCCCCATGTCGTTGATCATGCGGATGATGTCTTCCACCTGTTCCGGATCGGAAATATCCTCCGGCAGGTGGTCGTTGACCTCCGCGTAAGTCAGGTAACCCTGCTCACGACCGCGGGCGATCAACTCTTTCAAACGAGACTGCTGTTGCGCTTTTCCGGACATAACACCCTATCCACTTAGGTCTTGGCGGGCAAAAAATAAGCTGAGCATTATAGCTGAGCCTTGACCTCACGCGCCAGTTGAGGTCGGGGAGACGGGAGATGCATTTCGACTGAGCAGGTCCCGAAGCTGGTCTTTCTCTTCGGCGGTCAACTCACTTTGACGTGCTTTACGAAGCAGGTGTTCGAGGCTTCGCTCGCGTTGGCGGGCTGCAAGCCTAGTTATAGTGTCGAAAAACTGTTGTTCAAGGTTATCGGCTGAAATCAGCCATTCCTTCTCGGCCAGTGCGCGCAACAGTCGACCCTGTTCGGTGCCGTGCCAGCGCGCGATCAATTGCAGCGAGCGCAGCTTGGGATTCTTCTGCATCGCTTCGAGCAGTGATACCAAAAGCTGCGCGTATGTATCGTCTTCTGCGGCGAAATGGCTGGCATCTTCGACTTTGTGCGCGAGCTGTGGATGGTGAAGAAGCGTTCGCAGTGCGGTCAGTGTCGGTGATTCGACGGTGGTTGGAGTGCGTGGGTCGCGCGGTTTCGGCTCCCCCTTGCGTCCATCCTTCTTCCAGTCCTTCTTGCCATCCCACTTCTTTTTCTCGCCCGAGCCTGGGTTGGGCCTCTCGAAAGTGGCCGGCTCGTAATCGTGTTCGTGCGCCGGCCTGGCTTCGTAGTAGACGCTCCCGTCGTCCAGCGGTGGCGGGCTGTCGGCCGCGGGGGCGCTGTGCGCCATGTGCTGTAATGCATCGCCCTGCAGGCCGGTGATCTCGCTCAGACGCTGGCGCATCAGTGCGCGCAGGTTGGCACCGGGAATCTTTTCGATCAACGGTGCCGCGAGGGTGGCCAGATGGGCCTTGCCTTCGAGCGAGCGCGGGTCGGCTTCATTGGTCAACTGCTGGAAGAAATAGTCCGCCAGCGGTTGCGCATGCTGGTTGATGCGCGCGTGGAACGCGTCGGTACCTTCGGCGCGCACCAGGCTGTCCGGGTCCTCTCCCTCGGGGAGGAACAGGAAGCGCGCCCGGCGTCCGTCCTGTAGGCTCGGCAATGCCGATTCGAGGGCGCGCCAGGCGGCCTTGCGCCCGGCGGAGTCGCCGTCGAAGCAAAACAGCACGTTGGGCACCAGGCGAAACAGTCGCTTGATGTGCTCCTCGCTGGTCGCGGTGCCGAGGGTGGCGACGGCGTTGCGCAGGCCCTGCTGGGCCAGCGCGATGACGTCCATGTAGCCTTCGACCACCATGATTTCGTGCAGGTCGCGGTTGTTCTGGCGCGCTTCGTAAAGGCCGTACAGCTCATGGCCTTTGTGGAACACCGGCGTCTCCGGGGAGTTCAGGTACTTCGGCTTGTCGTCGCCGAGCACCCGGCCGCCGAAGGCGATCACGCGTCCGCGGCTGTCGCGGATGGGGAACATCACCCGATCGCGGAAGCGGTCGTAGCGCTTGCCGGTTTCGGCGTTCTCGATCAGCAGGCCGGCATCGATCATGGTCTTCTGCTGCAATGCATCGCCGCCGAAGTGCTTGAACAGGTTGTCCCAGCCGGGCGGGGCGAATCCCAGGCCGAAGTCGCGGGCGATCTCGCCGGTCAGCCCGCGTCCCTTCAGATAGGTGACTGCAGCCTTGCGCGTGGGGTGGCTTTTCAGCGCCTGACGATAGAACTCCGCCGCGGCCGCGAGCAGCGGGTAGAGCGGCGAGTCGGTGGGCTGCCGGGCTTTTTGGCCGCGGCCGCCTTCCTCGCGCGGCACTTCCATGCCGGCACGCTTCGCCAGATCCTCGACGGCCTGGACGAAGTCCAGGTGGTCGTGGTCCATGACGAAGCCCAGGGCGTTGCCGCCAGCGCCGCAGCCGAAGCAGTAGTAGAACTGCTTGTCCGGACTGACCGTGAAGGACGGCGTCTTTTCCTTGTGGAACGGGCAGCAGGCGCTGTAATTCTTCCCGGTCTTCTTCAGCGAGATGCGCGAGCTCACCACGTCGACGATGTCGGAGCGGTTGAGCAGATCATCGATGAACGACTGGGGGATCAGTCCGGCCATGGGTGCGTCGGGCGCTCGCTATCAGCGGTGGGCGAAAACGAAAAAACTCCGACCATCGCCAATCGGCGAAGCGGAGTCTGTCGGCGCTTGAAAAGCAAAGCCCGGCAGAAGCCGGGCAATGCGGGGCGTCAGCGGCGCAGGCTGTAACTCAGTACAGGCGCTCGCGACGGCGCTGTTCGCGCTGCACTTTCTTGGCGTGACGCTTGACTGCAGCGGCAGCCTTGCGCTTGCGCTCGGAAGTGGGCTTCTCGTAAAACTCGCGGCTGCGGACTTCAGCCAGTACACCGGCTTTTTCGCAGGAGCGCTTGAAACGACGCAGGGCTACGTCGAAGGGTTCGTTCTCTTTAACTTTGACGGCGGGCATCCAGGTCGTACCTTCATTAATACCGGTGGTGGAACGCTCTCCCGGCAATCGGCTCTGGGAGTACGTCGGTTTTCAAGGGTTGCGGATAGTAACGTCTCATGCCGCAGAATGCAAAGCCCTTCAGTCGAAAAGCGCTGGTCTGCCCTCGGGGCGGCGATTATCATGCGCGCCTTCGAATTTGCCTAGCGGGAAGCTCACTGCCCATGCGAGTGCTGGGATTGGAAACCTCTTGCGACGAGACCGGTGTCGCGCTCTACGACAGCGAGCGCGGTCTGCTGGCCGACGCGCTGTTCAGCCAGATCGACCTGCACCGCGTCTACGGTGGCGTGGTCCCCGAGCTGGCCTCGCGCGACCACGTCAAGCGCATGCTGCCGCTGATCCGCCAGGTTCTCGCCGAGGCCGACTGCGGCACCGGGCAGATCGATGCGATCGCCTACACCGCCGGCCCCGGCCTCGTCGGTGCGCTGCTGGTCGGCGCTTCCTGCGCTCAGGCGCTGGCGTTCGCCTGGGGCATTCCGGTGCTGGGCGTGCACCATATGGAAGGTCACCTGCTGGCTCCAATGCTGGAGGAGCAGCCCCCCGAATTTCCGTTCGTCGCCTTGCTGGTTTCCGGGGGACATACCCAGCTGGTTCGCGTCGACGGCATCGGTCGCTACCAGTTGCTTGGCGAGTCCCTCGACGATGCGGCGGGCGAGGCGTTCGACAAGACCGCCAAGCTGATGGGCCTGAACTATCCGGGTGGGCCGGAAATCGCCCGGCTGGCCGAGGCCGGTGCGCCGGGCCGGTTCACCTTTCCGCGGCCGATGACCGATCGCCCCGGCCTGGATTTCAGCTTCAGCGGGCTGAAGACCTTCGCCCTGAATACCTGGCAACACTGCCGAGCCTCTGCTGACGACGGCGAGCAGACGCGCGCCGATGTGGCGCTGGCGTTCCAGCAGGCGGTGGTCGACACGCTGACCATCAAGTGCCGCCGCGCCCTCAAGCAGACCGGCCTGAACAGCCTGGTGATCGCCGGCGGCGTCAGTGCCAACCAGGCCCTGCGCGAGTCGCTGGAGCGCATGCTCGGCGAATTCGGCGGCCATGTGTTCTATGCCCGCCCGCGGTTCTGTACCGATAATGGTGCGATGATCGCCTACGCCGGCTGCCAGCGGCTGCTTGCCGGGCAGCAGGACGGTCCGGCGATCAAGGTGCACGCGCGTTGGCCGATGGAGTCCCTTCCAGCGATTTGATCTGCACTTTCCGGTCGTTCAGAAGTGCCGTTCGCGGCCGCCGAACAGGTCGCGCAGGTTGCCGCGATGGCGCCAGACGATCAGCGCGCAGAGTGCGCTCATCGGCAGCAGGGCGCCGGGTTGCTGCCAGGCCAGCAGTGGCAGCGTCAGCGGCGTGGCCACCAGCGCGGCCAGCGAACTGATTCGGGTGAGGGCGAACGTCAGCAGCCAGGCGGCTGCGGCGAGCAGCGCTGCCGGTGGATAAAGACCGAGCAGCATGCCGGCGGCGGTGGCGACGCCCTTGCCGCCACGAAAACCGAAATACAGCGGATACAGATGCCCGACCACCGCCGCCAGGCCTATCCAGGCCTGCTGCTGGACGGAGAAGCCGAGCAGCTTGACGATCAATACCGGCAGGCAGCCCTTGAGCAGATCGCCGAGCAGGGTGAGGATGGCCAGGCGTTTGCCGGCCACACGCAGCATGTTGGTGGCGCCCGGGTTGCCCGAGCCGCTGGCGCGAGGGTCCGGGCCGCCGGCCACGCGGCTGAGCAGAATGGCGAAGGACAGCGAGCCGAGCAGGTAGGCGAGGGCCGCCAACAGCCAAAACATGGTATCCATCCCGGGGCGAGAGAGTCCCGATTCTAGCGGGGCGCAGGCCCCTTGTCGTGCCGCGGAGAGCGAAGTGGACAGAGTGTTTATCGACGGGCTGGAAGTCGACACCGTGATCGGTGCCTACGACTGGGAGCGGGAAATCCGCCAGTGCCTGAGGCTCGATCTGGTGTTCGCCTGGGACAACCGGGCGCCCGCCGAGCAGGACGACCTGAGCAAGGCGCTGGACTATGCCACGGTTTCCGAGCGGATCGCCGCCTTCGCCGCCGAGGCGCGCTATGAACTGGTGGAAACCTTCGCCGAGCGGCTCGCCGCCTGCCTGATGGACGAGTTCGGCATGCCCGGCCTCTGGCTCAAGGTGACCAAGCCTGGCGCGGTGCCCAGCGCGCGCGGGGTCGGTGTGGAAATCCGCCGGAGTAGCCTGTGACGCCGATCCTGCTGGGCCTTGGCAGCAACACCGAGCGAACCGCGCACCTCAGCGCCGGACTGGAGGCGCTGGACGGCTTCCTGCAGAACATCGCCTGTTCGCCGGTGTTCGAGAGCCTGCCGGTGGGCATCAAGAGCGGACCGTTCTACAACCTGGTGGTGTCGGCGCAGACCGATCTTCCGCTCGGCGAGCTGGATCGCCGGCTCAAGTTCATCGAGGCCGACAACGGTCGCTATGCGCCGGATCGGCGCGGCTTGCCCCTGGACATCGACGTGCTGACCTACGGCCAGATGACCGGCAACTTCGACGGACTGATCCTGCCGCGCGGGGAAATCCTGAAGAACGCCTTCGTGCTCTGGCCGCTCGCGCTGCTCGTGCCGGAGGGCCTGCATCCCGGCAGCGGGATCAGCTTCGCCGCGCTCTGGCGCGACGCGCAGATCGAACAGACCTTGTGGCCGGTGGCCTTCGAGTGGCGCGGCGTCGCGCTGACTCCCGCGAGCCTGATCGAGCGCCATCCGCGCCCGGTTTGAACGCTACTCGCGGTTCTGCTTGTAAGCCTTCAGCGCCGCCAGCCGCTCACGGTTCAGCGCCTCGCCCAGCTGTGCGCCCTGGAAACCCTTCTCCAGCAAGGGCTGCACCGCCACCGCCCGCGCTGCGTCGGCCGCGCCGCGCAGGTAGTCGGCCTGCGGATAGTCGCGTTGTTCGAGGCCCAGTCGCCCGCGGGCATCCATCTCGCTGGCCGCGATGAACTCCTCGAAGCGCTGCGGGCGGCGGTAGATGTCGAAGTGCTGGAGCAGTTCGAACAGCGTCGAGGGGCGCAGCTCCAGGGCCCGGTGGGCATGGGTGTGGTATTCGCCCACCAGCAGCGCCAGCTCGGCGCACTCACGCGGCACCTTGAAGCGCGCGTTCACGGCAGCGATCGGCTTGCGCCCCCTGTGTTCATGGGCGATGTGCTTCGGCCATTCCTGCTGTGGGGTAAGACCCTTGCCGAGGTCGTGCAGCAGGCAGGCCCAGCGCACGGTGAGCGGCTGGTCGTGTTCGGCACACTGGCGCAACACGGCCAGTACGTGGGCGCCGGTATCGACTTCGGGATGGTGCTGCGGCGGCTGCGGCACGCCGAACAATGCGTCGACTTCCGGCAGCAATTCGGCGAGCGCGCCGCAATCGCGTAGCACCTGCACGAAGACATCCGGACGCGGCTCCATCAGCGCCCGGGAGATTTCCTTCCAGCTGCGCTCGGGCGTCAGCGCCTGCAACTCGCCGGACTCGGCGAGCTGCCGCATCAGCGCCTGGGTTTCCTCGGCGACGCGAAAGCCAAGCGGGGCATAGCGCGCGGCGAAGCGGGCGACGCGCAGCACGCGCAGCGGGTCTTCGGCGAAGGCGGGGGAGACGTGCCGCAGCAGCCTGGCCTGCAGGTCCTGTTGGCCGTGGTAGGGGTCGATCAGCTGGCCGTGCTCGTCCTCGGCCATCGCGTTGATGGTCAGGTCGCGACGGATAAGGTCTTCCTCCAGGGTGACCTGCGGGTCGGCGAAGAAGGTGAAGCCGCCATAACCCCGGCCGCTCTTGCGTTCGGTGCGTGCGAGGGCGTACTCCTCGCCGGTCTCTGGATGCAGGAACACCGGAAAGTCGGCGCCGACCGGGCGAAAACCCAGCGCCTGCATCTCCTCCGTCGTCGAACCCACCACCACCCAGTCGACGTCGGTGACCGGTCGCCCGAGCCACCGGTCACGCACGGCCCCACCCACCTTGTAGATCTGCATGTTCACCTCCGAGTCGCGGAGGATAACGGTTGGCGGCCGGCGACACACCTGCGTCGCGTTACGCGAGAGACGACCGGGGCGATCGCGCGCCCTGGCCGGAGGGTCAGATCGGCGGCAGGGCCAGGTCGAGTCGCGGGTAGCCGCCGTCGTTGTCGTGCTCGCCCTTCGCCGGAACGTGATGGGTGTGCATGAGCTTGTCGCCCTGCACGGTTTCCAGGTGCACGTCGAAGCCCCACAGCCGATGCAGGTGCTTGAGCACCTCTTCGGTGGACTCGCCCAGCGGTTTGCGGTCGTGCTGGGTGTGGCGCAGGGTCAGCGAACGGTCGCCACGACGGTCGACGTTCCAGATCTGCACGTTGGGTTCGCGGTTGCCGAGGTTGTACTGCGCGGCGAGCAGTTCGCGGATGGTCCGGTAGCCGCTCTCGTCGTGGATCGCCGGGACCAGCAGTTCGTCCTTCTGGTCGTCGTCGAGGATGCCGAACAGCTTGAGGTCGCGGATCACCTTGGGCGAGAGGAACTGCAGGATGAAGCTCTCGTCCTTGAAGCTGCTCATGGCGAATTTCACCGTGGTCAGCCAGTCGCTGCCGGCGATCTCGGGGAACCAGCTGCGATCCTCGTCGGTGGGGTTCTCGCACATGCGGCGGATATCGGTGTACATGGCGAAACCCAGCGTGTACGGGTTGATGCCGCTGTAATAGGGGCTGTCGAAGCCGGGCTGGAAGATCACGCTGGTGTGCGACTGCAGGAACTCCATCATGAAGCCGTCGCTGACCAGGCCCTCGTCGTAGAGGTCGTTCATCAGCGTGTAGTGCCAGAAGGTCGCCCAGCCTTCGTTCATCACCTGGGTTTGCCGCTGCGGATAGAAGTACTGCGCGATCTTGCGCACGATGCGCACCACTTCGCGCTGCCAGGGCTCCAGCAGCGGCGCGTGCTTCTCGATGAAATAGAGGATGTTCTCCTGCGGTTCGGGCGGAAACCGCTTGCTATCGTGGCCATCTTCCTTGCCGGCGCCTTTGGGGATGGTCCGCCAGAGGTCGTTGATCTGCTTCTGCAGGTGTTCCTCGCGGTCCTTCTGCCGGCGCCGCTCTTCTTCGGCGGAGATCGGGTAGGGGCGCTTGTAGCGGTCGACGCCGTAATTCATCAGCGCGTGGCAGGAGTCCAGCAGGTCCTCCACGGCGTCGATACCGTGGCGCTCCTCGCACTGCATGATGTACTGCTTGGCGAACACCAGGTAATCGATGATCGAGCTGGCATCGGTCCAAGTGCGGAACAGGTAGTTGCCCTTGAAGAAACTGTTGTGCCCGTAGCAGGCGTGGGCGATTACCAGCGCCTGCATGCAGATGGTGTTTTCTTCCATCAGGTAGGCGATGCATGGGTCGGAGTTGATCACGATCTCATAGGCCAGACCCATCTGCCCGCGCGTGTAGGATTTCTCGGTGCTGAGGAAGTGCTTGCCGTAGGACCAGTGGTGATAGCCGAGCGGCATGCCGACCGACGCATAGGCGTCCATCATCTGCTCGGCGGTAATCACCTCGATCTGGTTCGGGTAGGTGTCCAGCGCGTAGCGCTCGGCGATCCGGCCGATCTCGCGGTCGTAGGTGCGGATCAGGTCGAAGGTCCATTCCGAGCCGGTGGAAAGGGGCTGGGCCCTGCGTTCACGTGCGCTCATCAGGCGAGCCTCCGTTGGAACAACTCGCGGAATACCGGGTAGATATCGCCGGCCGAAACCAGTTGCTGCTGGGCGAAGCTGTCGTCGAAGGCCTCGCGCACGGCCTCGTACTCGTACCACAGTGCCTGGTGTTCGCGCGGGGTGATCTCGACATAGGTGAAGTACTGGACGAAGGGCATGATCTGCTTGATCAGGATGTCACGGCAGATCGGCGAGTCGTCGTTCCAGTTGTCGCCGTCCGAAGCCTGGGCGCCGTAGATGTTCCATTCGTTGACCGGATAGCGCTCCGCCATGATTTCCTGCATCAGCTTCAGTGCGGAGGAAACGATGGTCCCGCCGGTTTCACGCGAGTAGAAGAACTCTTCCTCATCCACTTCGCGGGCACTGGTGTGGTGACGGATGAACACGACTTCGATCTTGTCGTAGCTGCGCTTGAGGAACAGGTAAAGCAGGATGAAAAAGCGCTTGGCGACGTCCTTGGTCGCCTGCGTCATCGAGCCGGAGACGTCCATCAGGCAGAACATCACGGCTTTGGAGCTAGGATTGGGTTGCTTGGTCAGCAGGTTGTACTTCAGGTCGAAGGTGTCGAGGAACGGTACGCGGGCGATGCGGCCTCGCAACTTGGCGATCAGTTCCTCGGTCTCGCGGATGTCGCTGAAGTTGTCCGGTTCCTCGAGCCGGAGCCGCTCAAGTTCGATCTCCGCCGCGCGCAGCTTGGCCCGGCTGCTGCCGGACAATGCGATGCGCCGGGCGTGGGCCGAGCGCAGAGTGCGGATGATGTTGATGCGCGACGGGTTGCCCTCGCTGCTGATGCCGGCGCGGACGGTCTTGAAGGTGTCGCTGCCTTCCAGGTGGCGTTTCACCAGGTTCGGCAGCTCCAGGTCCTCGAACATGAACTCGAGGAATTCCTCCTGGGTGATCTGGAAGACGAACTCGTCCATGCCTTCGCCGGAGTTGCTCGCCTTGCCCTGGCCGCCGCCACCGCCGCCACCCTGAGGGCGCGGGATGCGTTCGCCTGCAGTGAACTCCTTGTTGCCCGGATGGACGATGGACTGCTTGCCGCCGCGCCCGTGGTGCAACACGGGCTCATCGATATCGCGGCCAGGAATGCTGATGTTTTCGCCATGCTCCATGTCGGTGATGGAGCGGCGGCCGACGGCCTCCTCGACCGCCTTCTTGATGTGATCACGGTAGCGCCGGAGGAATCGCTGGCGGTTCACCGTGCTCTTGTTCTTACCGTTCAGGCGTCGGTCGATCACGTAACTCATAGGCCCCTCCGAGGAGCAAGCTCCGGCTTCGCGCCCACGGGCGATGCCCGGGGG
>NZ_JASCPA010000086.1:0-12745 GCF_029959715.1 Pseudomonas sp. PS02288
CAGCGCGGCGAGGGTCGGCTCACTGCTCGGCACCTCGACCACCACCAGCTACATCGAGTCCGCCGCCGGCGTCAGCGCCGGCGGGCGCACCGGGCTGACCGCCATCGTGGTGGCGGTGCTATTCCTCTTCGCGCTGTTCTTCTCGCCGCTGGCCGGCAGCGTGCCCGCCTTCGCCACCGCCCCGGCGCTGCTGTTCGTCGCGGTGCTGATGACCGCCGGCCTGGCCGAGATCGACTGGGACGACATCACCGTCGCCGCGCCGGTGGTGATCACCGCGCTGGCCATGCCGCTGACCTTCTCCATCGCCAACGGCATCGCCTTCGGCTTCATCGCCTGGACCGCGATCAAGCTGCTCGCCGGCCGCGGCCGCGAGCTGAACTCCGCGCTGGTGGTGCTCTCGATCCTCTTCGTGATCAAGCTCGGCTGGTATCCGTAACCTTTCGTAGGGTGCGCCATGCGCACCGCAGCGCCGCGTCGTTCCGACCATAAGGTGCGCGCGGCGCACCCTACGGTGGCGTACCGGGTCGGTTCGACCGAACAGACCCACGAATTCATCCCGGCTATCGGTCGTAGGGTGCGCCATGAGCACCGCAGCGCCGCGTCGTTCCGACCATAAGGTGCGCGCGGCGCACCCTACGGTGGCGTACCGGGCCGGTTCGACCGAACAGACCCACGAATTCAACCCGCTATCGGCCGTAGGGTGCGCCATGCGCACCGCAGCGCCGCGTCGTTCCAACCATAAGGTGCGCGCGGCGCACCCTACGGTGGCGTACCGGGTCGGTTCGACCGAACAGACCCACGAATTCATCCCGCTATCGGCCGTAGGGTGCGCCATGCGCACCGCAGCGCCGCGTCGCTCCAACCATAAGGTGCGCGCGGCGCACCCTACGGTGGCGTACCAGGTCGGTTCGACCGAACAGACCCACGAATTCATCCCGGCTATCGGCCGTAGGGTGCGCCATGCGCACCGCAGCGCCGCGTCGTTCCAACCATGCGGTGCGCGCGGCGCACCCTACGGTGGCGTACCGGGTCGGTTCGACCGAACAGACCCACGAATTCATCCCGCTATCGGCCGTAGGGTGCGCCATGCGCACCGCAGCGCGGTGTCGCTCCGACCGGGCGGTGCGCGCGGCGCGCCCTACGGTGGTGGCATACCGGGCGAGTTGCCAGCCCCTAACGCGCCGGCGATGCCACGGGCTACCGTTCCACGACAAAGCCATCCCCGCCGTCCTGGCGAATCCGTACAATGGCCGCCCGATTTCCGCGCCCGCCTGAGTGATCCATGAGCTCCGTCCCCCTCGATTCCGCCGCCTACGCCCAGCAACTCACCGAAAAGACCGCGCGCCTGCGCGAGCTGCTGGCGCCGTTCGATGCGCCCGAACCGCAGGTGTTCGACTCGCCGCTGCAGCACTACCGGCTGCGCGCCGAGTTCCGCCTATGGCGGGAAAACGAGGAGCGCTTCTATGCGATGTTCGAGAAGGGCGACAAGTACACGCCGATCCTGATCGAGGATTTCCCCGTCGCCAGCGCGCGGATCAACGCACTGATGGCGCCACTCAAGGCGGCCTGGCAGGCCAGCACGGCGCTGTCGTTCAAGCTGTTCCAGGTGGAATTCCTCACCACCCTGGCCGGCGATGCGCTGATTACCCTGGCCTACCACCGGCCCCTGGACGACGCCTGGCAGGCGGCGGCGGAACAGGTCGCGGCCGACCTGCAGGTCAGCCTGATCGGCCGTTCGCGCGGTCAGCGCATCGTCATCGGGCGGGATTTCGTCGAGGAAGAACTGGAGGTCGCCGGGCGGCGCTTCCGCTATCGCCAGCCCGAGGGCGCCTTCACCCAGCCCAACGGCACGGTGAACGGCAAGATGCTCGCCTGGGCTTACGAGGCGCTGGGCGAGCGCGACGACGACCTGCTGGAGTTGTACTGCGGCAACGGCAACTTCACCCTGCCGCTGGCGACCCGCGTGCGCAAGGTGCTGGCCACCGAGATCAGCAAGTCGTCGGTGTACGCGGCGCTGGCCAACCTCGCCGACAACGCCATCGACAACGTCACCCTGGTGCGGCTATCGGCCGAGGAGCTGACCCAGGCGCTGAACGGCGTGCGCCCGTTCCGCCGCCTGGCGGGCATCGACCTGGCGAGCTACGACTTCGGCAGCGTGTTCGTCGACCCGCCGCGCGCCGGCATGGACCCGGACACCTGCGAGCTGACGCGGCGCTTCGAGCGCATCCTGTACATCTCGTGCAACCCGGAAACCCTGGCGCAGAACATCGCGCAGCTGCACGACACCCATCGCGTCGAGCGCTGCGCGCTGTTCGACCAGTTCCCCTGGACGCACCACATGGAGTCCGGCGTGCTGCTGGTGCGGCGCTAATCGGCCCGCCCGCCCCCCTTAGGCGATACGCCGTCAGCCGAGGAACAGCCGGCCGATGCCGAAGTTCGAGCCCACGCTCCAGATCAGCACGGTTAGCGCCAGCAGGGCTTCGAGCACCAGCACGCCGATGCCCAGAGTTCCGCTGGAGAGGATGAAACCGTCCTTGCGCGGAATCTGCAAAAACGACGGAATCCCCAGGTACAGCAGATAGGCCGTGTAACAGAGCGCCACGCAGCCGACCAGAATGCACAGCCAGATCAGCGGATAGAGCAGCACCGCGCCGGCGAGGAACAGCGGCGTCGCCACGTAGCCGGCGAACACGATGCAGCGGTCGACACTGGGGCGCTCCGGATAACGCTCGGCCATGCGGAAGATGACGTTCCCCATCACCGCGATGGCGGCGAGGATCATCAGGTAGAAGCCGGCACCCAGGGCGACGGCGACGGGTAGCGACACCTCCGACGTCTGCATGTCGCCGAGCTTCCAGCCGATCTGGGTGGTGCCGATGAAGGCGCAGACCACCGGTATCAGCGCCATCAGCAACACGTGATGGGCATACAGGTGGATGACGGTTTCGCCTTCGGTGTTGATCTGGGCCCATTCGCGGGTCGGACGGGACAACAGTCCCCATACGTGATTGATCATCGCGCTCCCTCCTCTCCCGCCCCTTACGGGGCTGTGTCGAGACCGCGCCGGCGGGGTGTCGACGACGGAATCTGTAATTGAGAGTAGACCCACCTGCGATGGTTCGTCGCACCCTTTGACGGCCGATGAAGCGCATTTCGGCAACAGGCGGTCACACCTTCGCCGCCTCGGCGTGCGCCAGGCCAGTCCCGGACGCCACCGGGCGCGCTATCCTGCGCGCCTTACCCTCAGGAGACTCCCCATGCGCGCATTTCCCCTGCTCGCCGCGCTGCTCGTCGGCAGCGTCGCCCAGGCCGCCGAGCCGGTGGCCATCGACGTCTATCGCGACCCCAACTGCGGCTGCTGCACGTCCTGGATCAAGCACCTGGAGCAGAACGGCTTCAGCGTCCGCGACCACATCGAGAACGACATGCCGGCGCTGAAGACCCGCTTCGGCGTGCCGCACGCGCTCGGCTCGTGCCACACCGGGGTGATCGACGGCAAGTTCGTCGAAGGCCACGTGCCGGCGAAGGACGTGCTCGCCCTGCGCCAGCGCGCCGACCTGGCCGGCATCGCCACGCCGGGCATGCCAATGGGTTCGCCGGGAATGGAAATGGGCGAGCGCAAGGACGCCTATCAGGTGATCGGCGTGGGCACCGACGGCAAACAGAGCGTAGTGAGCGACTACCCGGCCCATTGACCGGCGTCAAACAGGTGGTTCGGGGTGTTTCCTTTCGTCAGGAACCGACCGTTCAGGCACGCACGGAGGCGCGAACGCTGGTGTAGATTCGCGCGCTTTGCATGATGGCGCTTCGCCTAGGCGCGCAACGCTTCCGTCCTCTCGCAGTGATCGGACCCCACCCATGACAGCCGATGTTCTCGCTCCCCTGGCCGCAGACTGGGGCGCCCTTATCGACCGCTACGACGCCACCCTCTGCCGAACCGTCGGCGCACTGATCGACGCGCACGCCGAATCGCTTGCCGAACGGTTCTACCAGCACATGGGCGACGACAGCCACGCCGGGCAGTTCCTCGCCCACCAGCGCGTCGAGGAGCACCTCAAGCCGTCGATGCGGCGCTGGCTGCAAGAGATGTTCGCCCTGCGCAACCGCTCCGACGTTCCCGAACTGATCGAACTGCAGAAACGGATCGGCGAAATCCATGCGCGGGTCGATATCCCGATCAGCCTGGTGATGCGCGGCGCGCGCTTCCTCAAGGCGGCGATCTTCCTGCAACTGGGCAGCGCCAGGCTGGGACGCGCCCAGCTCGACGCCATCACCTTCGTCAGCGAGAACATCGACATCGCCCTGGAGGTCATGAGCCAGGCGTACTCCCTGGCGCATCAGCGCAACGCGCGTTCCGAGGAGGCCTACCGGATGTTCTCGGTATCGCAGAACATCGGCACCGAGCGCGAACGCCAGCGCGCCGGCCTGCTCGACTGGGAAAACCAGCTGATGTACGACATCGCCCTCGGTGCCCAGGCCGGGCAGTTGCAGCCGCTGCTGCAGTCGGACTTCGGCCTGTGGTTCAAGCACAAGGCGACGCATGCTTTCCAGGACGCGGTGGAGATGAGCGCCATCCGCGAACACGTCGACCGTATCGAGCGCTGCATCGCCCACTTCCAGCCGGAGGTGGGCAAGTTGCGGCAACTGCGCGAGCTTCGCGAATCCACCCGCGTGGTGCGCTACCTGCTGGACACCCTGTTCGCCCGCGCCGGCGAACTGGAGGTCGGCCGCGACAGCCTCACCCAGATGCTCAACCGCAAGTTCCTCAGCGTCGTACTAAACCGCGAGATCGCCCTCGCGCGCACCACCCACAGCCCGTTCGCGGTGCTGATGGTCGACATCGACCACTTCAAGAGTGTCAACGACAACCTCGGCCACGAAGCCGGCGACCTGGTGCTGCAGCAGGTCGCCGCGATTCTCTCCAGTTGCATACGCGGCGGTGACTACGCCTTCCGCTACGGCGGCGAGGAATTCCTGCTGATCCTCGTCGACACCACAGAAGCCACCGCCATGACACTCGCCGAGCGGGTGCGCCGGCGAGTCGCCGAGGAAGTCTTCCAGCTCGCGGCGAACCGCACGATCCGCACCACCGTCAGCCTCGGCGTGGCCCTGCACGACGGTCATCCGGACTTCCAGCGCACCCTGCGCCGCGCCGACCAGGCGCTCTACCAGGCGAAGAACGAAGGCCGCGACCGGGTGGTGCTGGCCTGCGACTGAACGTCATCGCGCCTCGCGCGTCCTAGCATGAAGCGCCGGACTCACCGGCCTTCAAGGAGATCCGGCAATGCGTTGGCAAAGGGCGAGAAGAAGCGAAAACGTGACGGACGGCCGCTCCGGTGGAAGCGGCCTGCGCATCGGTGGCGGGCTTGGCCTCGGGGGCATCGTCGCGGTGGTGGTGATCAGCCTGCTGATGGGCCAGGACCCGCTGCAGATCCTCGGCCAGCTCTCCGGCCAGGGCTCGCAGGTCGAGCAGAGCCAGCCCGCGGACGGCCGCGCCGATCCCGAGGTGGACTTCGTCAGCGCGATCCTCGGCGATACCGAAGACACCTGGGCCGCGCTCTTCGCCACCGGCGGAGGCCAGTACCGCCAGCCGGAACTGCGCCTGTTCAGCGGCGGCACCAACTCCGCCTGCGGCTATGCCTCTTCGCAGGTCGGCCCGTTCTATTGCTCGCTGGACCAGAAGGTCTACCTGGACCTCGGTTTCTTCCGCGAGCTGGAACAGCGCTTCAAGGCCGCCGGCGACTTCGCCCAGGCCTACGTGATCGCCCACGAAGTCGGCCATCATGTGCAGAACCTGCTGGGCGTTCCCGCCACCGTGGACGCCGCGCGCCGCAGCGGCCAGCCGATGGAGGGCGCCAGCGGGCTCTCGGTGCGCCAGGAGTTGCAGGCGGACTGCTACGCCGGCGTCTGGGCCTTCCACGCGCAGAAGCGCCTCGACTGGATGGAGCCCGGCGACCTCGAGGAAGCCCTGAACGCCGCCAGCGCCATCGGCGACGACCAGTTGCAACGCAAAGGCCAGGGCCGCGTGGTGCCCGACTCCTTCACCCACGGCACCTCGCAACAGCGCGTGCGCTGGTTCAAGGCCGGCTTTGAAAGCGGCTCGCCGGACAGCTGCGATACCTTCGAGGCGAAGGCGTTGTGAACATCGGCTAGGTTCTCAGGATCGCCACGGGAGCAAGGATGCTCATGGACCTGTTACCGAACAGCAAGACCCTTAGAAGCCAGATGACCGACGCCGAGCTGCTGCTGTGGCGTCAACTGCGCGGCCACCGATTTCTCGGCCTCAAGTTCAAGCGGCAGAAGCCCATGGGGCGCTACATCGTCGACTTCGTCTGCCTGGAGCATTTCCTCATCATCGAGGTGGACGGCGGCCAGCATCAGCAGGCGTCGGACAAGGACGCCGCGCGCGACCGCTATTTC
The DNA here is from genome assembly GCF_029959715.1 of Pseudomonas sp. PS02288. Taxonomy (NCBI): domain Bacteria; kingdom Pseudomonadati; phylum Pseudomonadota; class Gammaproteobacteria; order Pseudomonadales; family Pseudomonadaceae; genus Pseudomonas; species Pseudomonas sp. PS02288. The sequence continues at coordinate 6,421 of NZ_JASCPA010000086.1, forward strand.
GAGGACCGCGGCTTTCGCGTGCTGCGCTTCTGGAATCACGAGGTGTTGCGGGAAACGGAGGCGGTGCTGGAGCGTATTCGGCTGACGCTGCTGGAAGGCTTCAGCCCTCTCCCCAGCCCTCTCCCGTAAACGGGAGAGGGGGCTGCCCGTGCGGGTTCGGCGCCACGACGTTGGGCTCGGCAGCCCTTCGACTTGGCGCATGCCCCTCTCCCATTCATAGGAGAGGGCCGCCGTCTCAGATCATCCCAGCCATAACCAAGCACCAAACACTCAGTAGCCCAGCCCAGCACCACACTCCATCGCCCACCCCGCACTGCCCCCTCTCCCATTCATGGGAGAGGGCCGGGGAGAGGGGCCTTTGCCTGGGATCAGCCACCCAACCCCGCCAGCACCTCCGCGCAATCGCGCACGAAGCCGTCGCTCCATTCCGGCCAGGGGTTCTCCGGCAGGTTCACCAGCAGCGCATGCGCGCCGGCCGCGCGGGCGCATTGGAGGTCCATGCGGTGGTCGCCCACCATCACCAGCGCGCCGGGGGCAACGCCCCAGCGTTCGGCCAGATGCAGCAGGCCGCCGGGGTGGGGTTTGGGCGGGGCCTCGTCGCGGCCGAGGATATCGTCGGCGGCGAAGCAGTCGTCGAGGCCGATCGCCTTCAGGGTCACCAGCGCCAGCTCATGGGCGTTGCGGGTGAGGATGCCGAGCCGGCAGCCGCGCTCGCAGAGGGCGCGCACCAGCGCCACCGCGCCCACGGCCGGGCGTGAGGCGAGCGCCAGTTCGCGTTCGTGGTCGAGCAGCCAGGCGTGCTTGCGCGAGGCCGCCTCGGCGGGCAGCGCCGCCAGGTGATGGAGGATGTCGTCTTCCGCGGGGATGTCCAGCTCGCGGCGGATGAGGGCGAAGTCGTGCACGGCGACGGTCAGGGTGCCGTCCATGTCGAACACCCAGTGGCGCGCCTCGCCCAGCGTCACTTCCAGTCCTCGCGCTGGCGGATCAGCCCCTCCTGCGCCACCGAGGCCACCAGCTTGCCCTGCTGGTTGTACACACTGCCGCGGTTGAAACCGCGCCCGCCGCCGGCCCAGGGGCTGTCCATGACATACAGCAGCCACTCGTCCGCACGCAGGTCGTCGTGGAACCACAGCGCGTGGTCGAGGCTCGCCACCTGCATGAACTTCTGCCACACGGACACCCCGTGCGGGCGCAGCGACGTGGTCAGCAGCCCGAAGTCCGAGGCATAGGCAAGGATGTACTTGTGGATCGCCGGGATGTCCGGCAGCGCGCCGTCGGCGCGGAACCAGACGTGCTTGACCGGCTCGCTGGAGACCGGCAGGAAGGGGTTGCCGACGTGCACCGGGCGGATTTCCACCGGCCTGCGGCTGACGGCCTTCTCGCGCATGCGCGGCGGCAGTTGGTCGACGATCTCCAGGGCCAGTTCGGTTTCCGACTTGAGGCCCTCGGGGCCGGGCACGTCAGGCATCTGCGACTGGTGCTCGAAGCCCGCCTCGCGGACCTGGAACGACGCGCTGCAGGTAAAGATGGTCTGGCCCTTCTGCACCGCGGTGACGCGGCGGGTGGTGAAGCTGCCGCCGTCGCGCACGCGGTCGACGCTGTAGACCACCGGCAGGCTGGCGTCGCCGGGACGCAGAAAGTAGCCGTGCAGCGAATGCACGGGACGGTCCGGGTCGACCGTCTGGCTGGCGGCGGACAGCGACTGGCCGAGTACCTGGCCGCCGAACAGCTGGCGGAAGCCGAGGTCCTGGCTGACGCCGCGGAACAGGTTTTCTTCGATGGTTTCCAGGCTCAGCAAGGCGACCAGGTCGTCCAGTACTTGGCTCATTGTTTCGCTCCTCGATCAGCCTCAGGCACGGTTCAGGGCTCGCGCGGCCCGTTGCCGCCATGGTAATGGGTTTACCGGCGCCGCGGTCATTCCTGCCGCCATTCTCCGGCACGCAGGCGATAGAGCTGGTGGTGGCGCAGCCGGTGATCGCGCGGCAGGTGCGGATGTTCGAAGTCCGCGGCCGGGTCGCGACGCATGCCCAGGCGCTGCATCAGGCCCAGGGAATTGCGATTGTCCGGCACGGTGAAGGCGACCACTTCCTCGAGGCCCAGCTCATCGAAGGCGTGGTCGAGCACGCACTCGGCGGCTTCGTGGGCGTAGCCCAGCTCCCAGTGCGCCTGGGCCAGCCGCCAGCCGATCGCCACCGCCGGGGCGAAGGCCGCGGGAAAGTCCACCACCTGCAGGCCGACGTAGCCGATGAAGGATTCCTCCCCCGGCACCTCCAGCGCCCACCAGCCGTAGCCGTGCTCGGCGAAGTGCGCCTCGATGCGCGCGGCAAGGGCATCGCTCTGCTCGCGGTCCAGGCAGGCGGGGAAGTACGCCATCACCTGCGGATCGGCGTTCATCGCGGCGAACGGCGCGCGGTCCTCAGGCATCCATGGACGCAGGATCAGGCGCTCGCTGCGCAGGCTGGGAACGGGGTGTGGCATGCGGATTCCTCGGCGACGGTGCCCGACATCGGACCGCCCGGCCGACCGGAGATTCGCCTCCTCAGCGGCGTTTGCGCACGGCGCCGGGCGGCGCGCCTCCTCCGTCGCCCGCTGCGCACGCCGCATGGCGTCAGCGCTACGCTCCGCGCCGAGCCCACTCGTCCGTCCGCCTGAACCAAAGCCCGCCGCCAGCCCTATCAACTAGGGAATGCAGCGCTGCCGCCGGCGCCGAACGCGGCGTCACGCGCAGACGCGTCCTACCCGGAACGAGGAAAAGCCATGCAAGCCCTGACCTATCACGGTGCCCGCGACGTTCGCGTGGATAACGTCCCCGACCCGCTCATCCAGGCCCCCGACGACATCATCCTGCGGGTGACGGCCACCGCCATCTGCGGTTCCGACCTGCACCTGTATCGCGGCAAGATGCCGGCCATGAAGAGCGGCGACATCCTCGGCCACGAATTCATGGGCATCGTCGAAGAGGCCGGGCCGGCGGTCACCGCGGTGAAGAAAGGCGATCGCGTGATCGTGCCGTTCGTGATCGCCTGCGGCGACTGTTTCTTCTGCCAGATGAATCTGCATGCCGCCTGCGAGACGACCAACCCGGACCGCGGCGCGATCATGAACAAGAAATCGATCCCCTCCGGCGCCGCGCTGTTCGGCTACAGCCACCTGTACGGCGGCATGCCCGGCGGCCAGGCCGAGTTCGTCCGCGTGCCGAAGGCCAATGCCGGCCCGTTCAAGGTCCCGGACACGCTCAACGACGAGCAGGTGCTGTTCCTCACCGACATCCTCCCCACCGGCTACCAGGCCGCGGTCAATGCCGGCGTCGGCCGGGGCTCCAGCGTGGCGATCTTCGGCGCCGGCCCGGTCGGGCTGATGGCCGCCGCCAGCGCCAGGCTGCTCGGAGCCGAGCAGATCTTCATGATCGATCATCACCAATACCGGCTGGACTTCGCCCGCCAGGCCTACGGCGTGGTGCCGATCAACTTCGACGAGCAGGACGACCCGGCGGAGGTGATCATCCAGGCCACACCCGGCATGCGCGGGGTCGACGCGGTGATCGACGCGGTCGGCTTCGAGGCCAAGGGCAGTACCACCGAGACCATTCTCACCAACCTCAAGCTCGAAGGCTCCAGCGGCAAGGCATTGCGCCAATGCATCGCCGCCGTGCGCCGCGGCGGCGTGGTCAGCGTGCCTGGCGTGTACGCCGGCTTCATCCACGGCTTCCTGTTCGGCGATGCCTTCGACAAGGGGCTGACCTTCAAGATGGGCCAGACCCACGTACACGGTTTCCTGCCGACGCTGCTCGGGCACATCGAGAGCGGCGAGCTGAACCCGGAAATCATCATCACCCACCGCCTGCCGCTGTCCAGGGCCAGCGACGGCTACAAGATCTTCAACGAGAAGCAGGAGGACTGCCGCAAGGTGATCCTCGTCCCGGAAACCGCGCCGCAGTTCAGCGCGCGGCCGTTCACCGATGCCGCACCCGGCACGCCCGGGGTCTCGCCGCTAGGTTGAGTCACCGGCACGGCGCCCCCGCCCGTCGATGCCGGGCGGGGCGAAGCCGGTTAGAATCGGCGCCTTTCTTCCGCGCCAGGACCGACCATGCCCGCCACTTCCGTCCCCCGCGTCGCCATCGTCGGCGGCGGTCCGTCCGGGCTGATGGCGGCCGAAGTGATCAGCGCCGCCGGCATCGTCGTCGATCTCTACGACGGCATGCCGTCGCTCGGGCGCAAGTTTCTCCTGGCCGGCGTCGGCGGCATGAACATCACCCACTCCGAGGCGCGCGAGGCGTTCCTCTCGCGCTACGGCGAACGTCGCGAGGCGATTTCCGCGCTGCTCGCCGATTTCGACGCCGACGCCCTGCGCGCCTGGATTCACGGCCTGGGCATCGACACCTTCGTCGGCAGCTCGGGCCGCGTCTTCCCCACCGACATGAAGGCCGCGCCGCTGCTGCGCGCCTGGCTCAAGCGTCTGCGCGAACAGGGCGTGCACCTGCACACCCGGCAGCGCTGGCTGGGCTGGAACGATCGCGGCGCGCTGCGCATCGCCACCGCCGAGGGCGAGCAGGCGCTGCACGCCGACGCCACCCTGCTGGCGCTGGGCGGCGGCAGCTGGGCGCGGCTGGGCTCGGACGGCGCCTGGATGCCGTTGTTGCAGGCGCGCGGCGTGGAGATCGCGCCGCTGCGGCCGAGCAACTGCGGCTTCGAGGTGGCCGGCTGGAGCGCGCTGCTGCGCGACAGGTTCGCCGGCGCGCCGCTCAAGTCCGTCGCCCTGGCGCTGGACGGCGAAGCCCCACGGCGCGGCGAATTCGTGCTCACCGCCAATGGCATCGAGGGCAGCCTGGTGTACGCGCTGTCCGCCGCGATCCGTCGGCGCATCGAGGCCGACGGCCGCGCAGTGGTGCGCCTCGACCTACTCCCGGCGCTGTCGGCGCAGGACATCGAAAAGCGCCTAAGCCGCCCGCGCGGCAAGCACTCGATGGCCAGGCACCTGCACGGCCAGCTCGGCCTGGACGGCGTGAAGGCCGCGCTGCTGCGCGAATGCGCCCCGGTCGAGGCGTTCGCCGACAACGCGCGGCTGGCGACAGCGATCAAGGCGTTGCCGATAGAACTGCTGCGCACACGTCCGCTCGACGAGGCGATCAGCAGCGCCGGCGGCGTCACCTTCGAGGCGCTCGATGCCAACCTGATGCTGCGCGCGCTGCCCGGCGTGTTCTGCGCCGGCGAGATGCTCGACTGGGAAGCCCCCACTGGCGGCTACCTACTCACCGCCTGCTTCGCCAGCGGCCGCTGCGCCGGCCTGGGCATGCTGGCGTGGTTGCGCGACGCGGGCCGGCTGTAGCCGGACGTGCGTAGGGTGGGCTTCAGCCCACCATCGCAGAGCAGAATATCGGTTGGCTGAAGCCCACCCTACGGGGTATGCGGGCGCTGATCAGCGCTGCCAGAGCACGCCGCGGTCGATGTCCGCCAGGGTGGCGCAGCCGGTGAGCGCCATCGCCGCTTCGAACTCGCCGCGCAGGATGTTCAGCAGTTGCACCACGCCTACCGCGCCGCCCAGCGCCAGCGCGTGCACGTAGGGCCTTCCGATGAGCACCGCCTGGGCGCCGAGGGCCAGCGCCTTGAGCATGTCGGTGCCACGGCGGATGCCGCCGTCGAGCAGCAGCGGCACGCGTCCGTTGACCTGGTCGGCGATGCGCGGCAACAGCTCGATGCTCGCCGGCAGGCTATCCAGCACGCGGCCGCCGTGGTTGGAGACGATCAGCCCGGCGGCCCCGGCCTGCACCGCGCGCTCGGCGTCCGCCGCGGCGCTGACACCCTTTAGCAGGACCGGCAGCCGCGTGTTGCCGAGTAGCCAGTCGAGGTCGCGCCAGGTCGGCGCGCTGCCCAGCCGGCCGTCGAACAGCGGGCTGTCGAGGATGCCCGCCGGTTTCGCCGGCCTGACGCGCATGCCACGCAGGTTGACCGCCTCGGGCAACTGGAAGCCGGCGCGCTGCTCGCGGTTGCGCACGCCGTTCACCGGTGCGTCCACGGTCAGCACCAGCGCGCGGTAGCCGGCGGCCTCGGCGCGGCGCACCAGCTGCAGGGTGAAGTCGCGATCCGGCTGGATGTAGAGCTGGAACCACGGCGAACGGGCGACGCCGGCGACCTCCTCCAGCGACAAGCTCGAAGACGTGCTCAGCGCCATGCCGACGCCCATCGCCGCCGCGGCCTCGGCCACGGCGCGCTCGCCGTCCGCGTGCACCAGCCGCTGCGCCGCCACCGGCGCCAGCAGCAGCGGCATCGACAGCGTCTGGCCGAGCAGATCGCAGCGCGTGCTGGCCCCGCCCAGGTCGGCCAGCACG
>NZ_JASCPA010000087.1:0-12073 GCF_029959715.1 Pseudomonas sp. PS02288
GTGCTCGCGCCGGCTATAAATCCGGAAAGAGGGGATGATTTGATCGTTTTCTAGCCGAATCACCGTTTTGAAATCGGCAAGGGCTGGAGTCAGCCAGAAATACCTGACTACTTCAGACCATCCCTAGGGCAGCGACCCGCATCAGTGTGGGTCAAAGTGTGGGTCCCAACAGCAAGCAGAAATAAATTACTTTAAAATCAAAAGCATATTTAATAAGAATACCGGCCACAAGCCGGCTTTTTTATTACCTACAGACTTTAATAATTAGAAACAAATATCCAAAGAATCGGAAGCTTGATAAATACAAGCCTCCGATGCTTGGAACGAGAACGGGTTGTATCGAAAGCACGGATGCAGGTGAAAATGCCAAACCGACCCCAGATTCGCCGAGCCCCTGGTTGAGGGAAACCACCAAGGAAGACCGCAACTAATCGGCGCCACTCCGATCAAAAGCATCAACCTGAGATGCCAAGTGTCTGGACATGCAAACGCAGGCAGGTATTTAGCGGCTTGAAGACCATAATAAAAACATGGAAGCAGGGGATGTATGAATGGATTCCGTATCTGCCATGGTGGCCCGACGGCACAGGCACACTCGTACGCATTGATTGCCACGCCTTGCTAACTTCATGGGGGCCATCAGGCAAGGGGTGGGTCCACTCGTGAGTGACAGACCGACCTCCCAGCACCCACTGACAATTGGCCTCATCGGCGCGTCGGGTTTCATCGGACGTCACCTGCTGGATTCGCTTCTCCCTTTGCCATGCGAGATTCGGCAACTGCGTCGCTCGGCGACATCTGCTCCCTCCGCGGATGGGACCCGCCATTACATCGGCAACCTGAGCACACCCGACTCGCTGCAGGCATTTCTCACCGGCACCGATGTCCTGATCAACCTCGCATGGTCAACCGCCGCCGAAGAGTCTCCACATGATCATGCTCGTCAGCTCGCCTCGGCTTGCCTCGAAAACGGCGTTCGGCGGCTGATACATGTCAGCACCGCGATGGTGTTGGGTCGTTCCGACTGCAGCGAAGCCAATGAAGATACGCCGCCCAATCCGTTGTCCCGGTACGAGAAAAGCAAGCTGGTGGTGGAGCAGGCGCTAGCGGCCACCCTGGGTTCTCGGGTCGACCTGGCGATCCTGCGACCGACCGCGGTGTTCGGTCCTGACTCCAGGAATCTCGAGCAACTGGCGCGACGCATGCTGGACTGGCCTCTCTGGACCCGGGCCGTGCTGCGTTTCGTTTACGGCAACCGAAACATGCATCTGGTGCCCGTCGAAACAGTCGTCCAGGCGGTCGAACTGCTGGCTTTCCATCCAGAGCCGCTGCAGGGCCAGGTTTTCATCGTCGCAGAGGATGCACATCCGTCGAATCACTACCAACGCATCGACGAACTCCTCGCCGCATCGATGGATGTACCGAAGCTGCGCTCTACCCTGAGCATTCCCTCTTCGGTGCTTCATGCCCTGCTGCGCCTCTCGCGGCGTTCCCAGGACGACCCACGCCTGCACATCATCGGAACCCGGCTAGCCAGCCTCGGATTCGCGCCGAAGAAAGATTTTGAACAGGCCGTGATGGAATACGGTCGATGGTACGCGTTGCAGCGGAAGGAAAATTCATGAGGATACTGCTGGTCTGTGACTCCATCGACACCACCCTGGGAGGCGGCACGGCCGAGCGAACCTTTCAGTTGGCCAGGGCGCTGCAAGATCTTGGGCACACCGTCATGCTGCTGAGCACCACGGTTGGACTTACCGCTGAACGGCGCGCCGAACTGGCCGAATTCGAGTGCCTGCTGCTGAGTAACCTGGGCCGCCGCTTCTACCTGCCACTGGCCTCTCCGGCACGCATCAGCGACTGGATAGCACGGGCCGATGTGGTACAGATCACCGGACACTGGAGTTGGCTCGCAGGGCTCGTCGGCTGGCTCGCGAAGCGCCACGACATACCCTATTTCTATTGTCCGGCCGGCTCGCTACCGGTTGCGGGCCGGTCGCGCCTGCTGAAGAAACTTTACAACGCCGTAATCGGTTACCAGCTGGTCCGCAACGCCGAACGCTGCATGGTGGTGACCGACGCAGAGCGCAAGGACTACCCACCCTACGGCATTCCTTGCGACGCGCCGCTGCTGATTCCCAATGGGGTTCACGAGCAGGATCAGGAGGGGGATCGTTCGCCGCCTCGCTGGGAGCCGGGGAGCGCTGAATCACCCTTGATCGCGTTTCTCGGGCGCCTTGCGCCGATAAAAGGGCCTGACCTGTTGCTGGCAGCATTCGCCCAGGTCAAGCAAGACTATCCGACCGCACGCTTGGTGGTGGCGGGCCCGGATTTCGGTGAACGAGCAACACTCGAAGCCATGGCACAGCAGCTGGGAATCGCCAGCAACGTCGAGTTCCCCGGACACTTGCAGCCAGACAGCAAATACCCGTTGCTGCGCGCGGCGGATTTCCTAGTGATACCCTCCCGGAAGGAAGCAATGTCCATCGTCGCGCTGGAAGCAGGCCTGGTGGGTACACCGGTGTTGCTCACCGACCAATGCGGCTTCGACGAAGTAGAAAGAATCGCCGGAGGCCGGATCGTTCCGGTCGAAGCGCCTGCAATTGCCGAAGGTATGCGCCAGATGCTGTCACAGCGGGACCTGTTGCCCGTCCAAGGCCAGCGACTCAAGCAGCTCGTTCTGCAGGACTACACCTGGCGCGAGGTGGCCCAGCGTTGTCTGCGCGCCTACTCAGGAATTTCCGTAACATCTGCGTGACGGAAACACCGAAGAGAGCGGGAATGCTGAAAGACAGATGTTTGCTGATCTCCGAAGGAACGGGGCCTTTCGGCAACGCCGCTTTCGGCGGTTTTCTTCGCAGCGCCCCGAAGGGAATCCACACCCTGGGTCGCGACGAAAAGAGCCAGCCTGATGTGCTGCTGCCGCGCCATGCGCATCCCAAGTCGAAGATCCACCGACGCGATGCGCGCCATTCCGCCATCCTTCAGAGCGCGACGCGCGATATCGTCAACGCCTTTCATGTCGCGACGCCCGAGCGGGTTGCTTGCTGCGTGCCCGACGTCACGCAAGCGGCGCACACCAAGATCAGGGGCACCGGAAAACCGGACAAAGCGGCCTATCCGGCTAGCGCCCTGGCGCTTTCCAAGACGCTGAAGGAGGTTGCCATCACCGGTCATCGCCCGGCGGATGAAACCGTTGGCCCTGAACAACGATCTGGACGAATCGGACTGATCCCATGATCGCCGTGATGGTCTTCGGCTCCAACGAGCCTGGAAGCCGGGTCGGCGTGAATTCGGAGTTTGCACTCATGGTGCCGAGCACAGCGCAGTCCAACCTTGCCGCGGGCGCCTCGCTGCTGGGGATGCTCAAGGGCGAAACGGTGCCGACATGAACTCCACCACCCCTCCGGTTGCCGCAGGCAAATCTTCCAGCCTGGCACGCAATAGCGCCATTTCCCTCGCGGTGCGCCTGCTCGCAGCCTTCTCGGGGCTGCTCGTCACCACACTCATCACCCGCACGCTGGAGCCCGCCGCGGCGGGCAACTACTTCATCCTGTTCAGCTTCTGCTCCATCAGTGCCATCGTGATCGGTTGCGGCGTGAATCTGAGTGTCGTGCGACTGGTATCCGAAGCGATGGCCCTGGGCAGGCCAGCACGGGCCAAGGGCGCCATATGGATGGCCCTGAAGCTGCTAGCCTTCGCCGCGCTGGTCTATGCGACCGTGTTGTTGCTACCGCCGGTGAGCAGGCAACTGGCGGCATTCCTGAAATTCCCACCGGACGTGCTCCTGCCGATCCTCCTGATCATCTGGACAATAGGCCTGGCGCTGCAGTCAGCCCTTGCGGAAACCTTTCGCGGTCTGCAGGACATACTCCGCGCCTCGGTGTATGGAGGCCTTTGCTCCAGCTTGCTGTACCTAACGGCGCTCGGCATCGCCGCGCTGTATGGCACTCCAACACTACGGCAGACCGTCATACTGGTAGCCGGAGCAACGCTTCTGGCGGTTCTCATCTGCTCGATGGCACTGCGCCGTGCTTTGCGTCGACTGCCTGCGCCACAGACGCCGGGCTGGCGGACATTGCTGGCGCTATCGCTGCCCCTGTGGGGTACCAATCTGCTTCTGGTCGTGCTGACCCAGGCCGATCTGTGGATTCTCAACCATTTGGCCGACAGTACCGACGTTGCCCTGTACGGAGCCGCCTCTCGATTGACCCAACTGCTCACCCTGCCCCTGCTGGTGCTCAATTCGGCCCTGGTCCCGATGATCAGCGAACAGCACGCGCTCGGCCAGCATGCCCGTTTGCAGAGCCTTCTGCGCGACTCGGCCGCACTCGCGGCATTGCCAGCCATCTTGGCGCTGATCCTGTTCGCTGTCGCCGGCCCGCTGCTGCTCGAGCTGTTCTTCGGCGCCAGCTATCGCGGTGCTCACGGGGTTCTGCTGATCCTCGGCGCCGGGCAGTGCGTCAACGTGCTCTGCGGCTCGGCCGGCTACACCCTGATGATGACCGGACGCCAGCGCGACATGTTGTGGATCACCGGGTTGAGCGGTGCGTTGTTGATCCCACTGGCGCTCTTGCTGGGTACTTGGCTCGGCGCCAGCGGCGTCGCCCTCGGCGTCGCCATTGCCTTGGGTCTTCAGAGCCTGGCCATGTGTGTCTGCGTCAGAATGCGCCTGGGACTAGTGACAGTCGCCTCGCTGCAAGGGATGCTACACCCCCTGCGAACCCTGAAGAGATTGCTATGAGCCCACGCGTAAGCCTGGTTGTACCTGCCTACAACGCAGAGCATTACCTCGCCGACACGCTGGACAGCCTGCTTGCCCAGGACTATGGCAACCTTGAGGTCATCGTCGTCGACGACGGCTCGACCGACCGTACAGCCTCCATTCTTGCGGGCTATACCGGCAAGATCGTGTTGCTGCAACAGAGCAATCAGGGCCAGTCCGCCAGCCTCAACCGCGGCTGGGGGCATGCCTCCGGCGACATCCTGGGGTACCTGAGCGCCGATGACCGCCTTGAACCCAGCGCTATCGGCAAGTTGGTCGCCGCGCTGCTCGAAGACGAACAGCGAATGCTGGTGTATCCCGACTACTGGCTGATCGATCATGAGGGTCGGCGACTCAAGCAAGTCATCGCACCGCCGTTCGACCACTACGAGGTGGTGATCAACGGCTTCTGTCCGGTTGGCCCCGGCGCCCTGCTACGACGCTGCGTGCTGGAACGAATCGGCGGATGGGACGTGCGTCTGCGGTTGATTCCCGACTGGGATTTCCTGCTGCGCGTGGGCCTGTGCGGTACGGTGCATCACTATCCGGAAACCCTCGCGGCTTTCCGCGTACACGAACAATCGCAGACCTTTCGCGCGCCTGATGAACAGCGTGCGGGGGAGTACGCCATCGCCGTGCAACGCTTTTTCTCCCGCGATGATGTACCGGACAGTCTGGCTCGGCAGCAATTCCGCGCCCGCGCCAACACCCAGGTGCTGACGGCGCGCCTGCATTTGCTGGCAGGCCGCTGGCGCAAGGCTGCGACCGCGCTTGCCGAAGCGTCGCGCTGTTGGCCGGCCTGGCCGACCCGCTACCGCAACCTCAAACTTCTGGCCAACGGCCTCTTCGGCCTGCCGCGCTTGCGTGCCAGGAATGCATGGCGTGCCTGGCTCAGGCAGCGGCTCGATCACCCCTTGCGCTGATAGAAGATCCGTTCTCCGGAAAGCATCAGCCAGAGCAGCACCATGACGAAAGCGGAAGTGGTCTCTCCGATCTGGAACAGCTGGTTGTTGGCTGGGGTGTAATAGAACAGGATCAACATCATGTACGCCATCGTCAGCCAGAGGACGCCCTGCCGGTCGAGGCAACGGCGCCAGCCCAGCGACAGCAGGAAGCCGAAAAATCCCATCAGGAACAGCGTCCCGCCCAGGCCGAAATCCGACACCAACCATGTGTAGAGCGAGTGCCAGAGCATCATCATGCTCCAACCCTTGCGTTGTTCCAGGACGCTGGGCAGGGAATTCTCGGTGAAGTAGTGGGTGCCCAGCAATGCGTCCATGTTTCGATTCAGGAACATGGAATTGCCGAAGCCAAATGTGCTCGGCGAGTCCAGGTCCATGCCGACGGCGAAGGCGTAGTAACCCTGCCCCATGTAGCGCGTCAGCGATTCATAGGTAACCATCAACGCAGGCGGCAGAACTTGCGCATATTCACCATCGCGGCGATCGGCCTGGACCATCACCTGCCCCGCCGGCAGTAGTCCCGCCTCCCCGACCCCGCCCGTCCGTCCGACCTGGCCCGCCGAAAAGAATCCTAGGAACAGCGCGAACGCCAGGACGAACAGCAGCAAGTAACGGGGGCGGAACACCTGCAGGCGAATTCCGCCGGACCAACTCGCCAACACCAGCAGCAGCGGCAGGGTGATGACGACGTCCGCGATCCCCTTGTTGGTGCCGATCGCCATGTATACGCACATGTGGAAAACGACAGCGACAATACCCAATAAGCGCCGTACCCAGCCCAGACCGCCCCAGAGATAGACCAGAAGCGGAAAGGTCGAGGTAACGGGGACGGCCAGGAGAATCCGCAGATACTCCGCCCATACGTAGGAGTTGCCGTCGAGCAGGCGATAGTAGTTATCCACGTAGGCCTGTCCCGGATCGCTGAGGCCGAACAGGATGTCCGGCACCGCGCTGCCCGCGCGGGCCAGGCTGGTTGGGATCGCGAGGACCAGGCTAACCACCAGGCAAAAATCGAAGAAGCGACGCACCTTCGCCTCGTCCAGCACGGCCCCTTTGGGGAAGGGCACGCAGGCGGCGGCAAGATAGCCCACGAGAAAGCATGCCTGGGAGGCCAGCAGGAACACCAGCAGCGACTCCGGCTCCTGCACCGGCCAAGGCCATGGACCAAAGAAGAACAGCAACACGCTCAGCCCCAGGTATGCCTGGAAGTAAAACAGCGGGAAAAGCCATCGCATGAGCCGGACGCGATCAGTCAGCACGCAGCCGCCTCGCTCGCACACGTGCCATCGCCACCCGGACCGGCTTGCTCAGCGTATTGCGCACCAACTGCAGCAGGTATCGCGGATGCATGAAGCCGCGATGCCGCGAACAGGCTTCGACGAAATAGCGGCCACCACGCAGGGGGCGGCCGCTACGCATGGCATTGCGCGCCATGAGGAAATAGGCGAACGCATAGGCTTCCTGCTTGCGTGCGAGGATGCTCGGCGCGACGTTTCCGGCGAAGTACTCATCCAGCACCTGAAGGTATTCCTTGGATTGCTCGTCGGAAGTCGATTGATAGGAAATGGACTGCGCATGCAGGCGGTAGCCGGCAAGTGACTCGGGCAGAAAACGGATGCTTCCTTCGCCCGCCAGGCGCATCCAGAACTCACGGTCCGGCGCCAGATGCAGATAGGTTTTCCAGCCGCCCACGCGGCGAAAGCCGTCTGCCCTGAACAATGCTCCGGGACCGATGTGGCACTCCTGCCGGACCACCAACTCTTCGAGATCGAACCCTTTGCAGAGACCACGCTTGACTACCACGCCATGCTCGTCGATGAGGTCGCAGTCCGGATAGACACAGACCACCGACGGATCCTGTTCAAGCACAGCGACGAGCCGCGCCACCGCGTCCGGAGCGAGCAGATCGTCCGAACTCAGGTAACCGATGTACTTGCCCTGTGCCACCTTCCACCCCGCGTTCAGCGTGGCGGCCTGTCCTTGGTTGGCCTGGGTCGACCAATTCACGCGACCATCGTAGCGGCTCAGCACCGACTCGGTATCGTCGCTGGAACCGTCGTTGATGACGATGTACTCGATGTTCGGATAGGTCTGCTCCAGCACGCTGTCCAGTGATTTCTGTAGGTAGCGCGCCTGGTTGTAGGTAGGCGTGACCAGCGTGACCAGTGGCGCCTGCTGCGTCATGCTCAGCGCGCCTCGCCCTTTCGCATGGTCGCCGCACCGAGCACCGAGGCCAGCAGCGTCCCGGCGATCAGTCCGATCAGCAAGGCGGCCAGCAGTACGAGAACCGCGCGTGGCTTCACCGGGGCGTCTGGCGGCAGCGCCAACTGATCGACCTGTACCGCCCGCATGGTGTCGGGCATTCGGATACCGCCGAGGAACGCTTTCTGCTCTTCCAGATCCCGCAGCGACTCGATGAAAGGATCATCGGACTCGCGAGCCTCCAGCAACGCGATTTCTTCGCTGATCGCCTTGGAGCCGCGCAGATACAGCAGGCTGCCGTCGATGAACGAGGCAAGGTTGTCCTGCGCAGCAACCCGCATGGAGCTCGCCTGCGGGGAGTCAAGACCGACGCTACGGGCAATCTGCAGCGCCTCCTTCAGCGCCGCGATGCGGTCCTTGCGCCGCTTCAGCGCCGTTTCTCTCAACAGATCGATCTGGCGCTGCAACTGGGCGCCGCGCTGATGGATCGACGCCTCGACTGTCTCGCGGATCTCCTGGTCCGCCAGACGCTCGGCGCTGCGCACGTACGCGTTGGCCCAGTCGGCGGCCTGCTGAGGCTGCTCGGACAATACGTCGACCTGGAGGATATAAGGCTTGAGCCTGTCCGGGGCCAACACCTGGAGCTGCGTGTCGAACGCACGGCGCAAGGCGCCCTCGGGCCTCCGGCGCTGCTCTTCGCTCAGGCCCGGCAAAACCGTTTCCCTGAAGAAGCTGAGTCGCAGGCTGTCGCTGAACAGATACTTCTGAAACGCACTGTAGACTGCGTCCGAATCCCAGACCGGCAGTCCCGCCCGACCGTTGTCCTGGTTATACCCGGCAATCGACGCCGGCGTCGGCGGCAACAACGTGGTTCTCGCCTGGTAGACCGGCGCAGTGAGGAGCAGGTAAAGCCCCGCGCAGGCCAGGGCGGCCAGCGTCGGCCCGGCTACCCACCTCCAGCGATGCAACAGAAGCCGCAGATAATCGAAGAGGTCGAGGTGATAAGAGGAGTCCGCAGTTCCACGTTGCGTCAGCATGTTCACTAAGAAATCTCTCGATTATTCGTGCTCGCGGGATAGTAACGATTTCATTCGGCGGCGCCAGTGTTGCTTCCCGTAACCAGGCGGCTTCAGACCACTGGACTACCCGCACGGCGGCGAGCCTTCGACCGTTTCGTACCAGGCCCGCCACGAGACGCGCCGTCCATGATGGTGCCCACCGCCTTTCGTACCTACCCTGCCTGCGCGGATGAGAGGCCTGAACGGGTATAGCTTAGGCGCAAACAGAAGATCGATCTGAAAGACCAAAACGGAGCGGTTTCACGGGTTTTAGTCCCTCGTAACGCTATCGATACGAGAAAATCCCCTTCTGGACTGGTAAATAGCCACGCGTCAAGGCATTCTCCCGCGGCGCCTGGGCGCACCTGCTCGCGTCGCCTCCCGAAGAAAGAGCTCCCACGCCATGAACCGCTCGGCGCGAGGAGAAGACATGCCTGTATGGAAAATACGATCATCCGACCGATCGACAGAACAGCCGGCCTGCCGCGCGTTCCGCTGAAAAAGCCGCCTTGCCGATAGAACCGAGAAACCATGCAGCGTTCCCCCGACGACGTCGCGCGCCAGCCCTCTGCCCCACACTGTTCGCTGGTCATCGCCACGCTGCACGACGACGGCGAGTTGGAGCCTTGCCTGGCGAGCCTGGTGAAACAGGAGAATGCGCCAACGCTCGAGGTGATCGTGGTCGACCAGAATGGCGACGATCGCCTGGTCGAGGTGATCGCCCGTTTCGCCGGGCTTCTCGATATCCGCCATGAGCAGGTCGACTTCCGCAGCGCCACCCGTGCCCGCAACCTCGGTGCGCGCCTGGCGCGGGGAATCTGGCTGGGTTTTCCGGACGACGACTGCCAGTTGCTCTCGGATGCCCTGGGCGAAGTGCAACGACTCTCCAACGACCCGCTGACCCAGGTGATCACCGGCCAGACCATCGACGAAACCGGCGCGCCCAACGTGCTGCGCTGGAAGCAGGAGCCGACCGAGTTCACCCGCCGCACAATGTTCAGCTGCCTGACGGAAGCCACGCTCTTCGTGCGCCGCGAGCTGTTCCTGCGGGCCGACGGCTTCGATGAGCGCTTCGGCCCCGGCGCCCCCTTCCCAGCAGCCGAAGGCATCGACCTGATGAACCGGCTGTTCGACCACATGGATGGCCTGAAAGCCTGCTACAGCCCGCGGATCAAGATGCAGCACCCGAGCAAGATGCCGCCCTGGAATTCCTGGGCCGTGGGTCGTTTCCACAGCTATGCCATCGGCGATGGCGCGCTGATCGCGAAGAATCCCCAGCCTCATATGCTCAACTGGGGCATGCGTACGCTGGTTTCCTCGTTCATCCAGCTGTTCACGCTGGACGCCTGGAGAAGCGCGGCCTTCGCCGCGCGGATCCTCGGCATGCTGCGCGGCTTTACCGCTTTCCACCTGGCATCCTGGCGCAAATGACATGCGTGGGCTGAAGTACATTTCCTGGGGTGACACCACCGGTTACGCGGTCGCGGCGAAGGCCTATGTCCGCGCCCTTGTGGATGCCGGCGTCGAGCTGACGTGGGCGCCGATGCTGCCCGGCGCGGATCGCTATCAATTGCAGCCCGTCACCGACTGGCCGGAAACCAAGCTGAACGGCGTGTGCAACCGGCCGATCGACTACGACACCGTGCTGATCCACACCGTGCCGGAGTATTTCCCCGCGCTGATCGAACAGGAGCGCCAGGCCGGGCGACGCATCCTCGGCTACACGGTGTGGGAGCTGGAAAACCTGCCGACGCACTGGCCAGAGATTCTCAACCAGCTGGACGCGGTGCTGGTGCCCTGCCAGTGGAACGTCGAGGTGTTTCGCCGCGCCGGGGTGAACGTGCCGATCCACGTGGTGCCTCACCTGCCCCAGTTCGAAGGCCTTGCCGAAGCCGCCCCCGCTGCACGCGCCGCGCTGCGGGCACGCCTGCCCCGGGACGACCGAAAGCGCTTCGTGTTCTACACCGTGGGCTACTGGTCCAATCGCAAGGCGCCCTACCTGGCGCTCGAGGCCTACTGGAAGGCCTTCGACGCCAGCGATCCGGTGTTGATGATCGTGAAGACCAGTCGCAACGACATCACCCAGTGGCATCGCCACTGGCGCAATGGCTTTCGCCTTCGGCATCCGTCGCCGGCACGCAGCGTCGCGCGGCTGGCGCGCCGCTTCGCCAACCCCGCGCGCGTTGCGGTGATTGCGGACGAGTCCCTCGGCGACGAGGAAATGCTCGCGCTGCACGAAATGGGCGACTGCTTCGTTTCGCTCACGCGTACCGAGGGCTGGGGCCTGGGTGCCTTCGACGCGGCGCGGCAGGGCAAGCCGGTGGTGATCACCGGCTATGGCGGGCAACTGGACTATCTCGACCCCACACTCAGCGCGCTGATCGACTACACCCTGGTGCCCGTTCACGAACCGACCTGGTCCGCCAGCTACAAGCCGTCCGACCTTTGGGCCGACCCCTCGGTGGAGCAGGCCGCGCGCCAGCTGCGGACAATCTTCGACGCGCCCGTCGCGGCCCGCCAGCGCGCGGCGCAGCAGGCGGCGCGCATCGCCCGCGACTTTTCCCCGGACGCCGTGATCGCGGCCCTCCTCGAGGCCCTCGCATGACCCGCCCGATCCCCAACATCTTCCATTTCGTCTTCGGCCTGCGCGAGCAGACCGAGCCGTTCCACCTGATGTACTACCTCTGCCTGGCCTCGTGCCTGGAGGTGAACCAGCCCGAAGAGGTGCACTTCCACTATCACAATGAGCCACACGGCGAATGGTGGGAGCGAATCAAGCCGCGGCTGCGCCTGCGGCGCATCGACCCCGAGCGCTTCGTCGCCGACTACCGCTACGATGACCCCACGGTGGCGGCGTTCCGCTATGCCCACCTGGCCGATTTCGCGCGGCTGCGGATCCTGCTGGAGGAAGGCGGCATCTACGCCGACATCGACAGCCTGTTCCTGCGCCCCTTGCCGACGGACTGGCATTCGCGGCAGTTCGTCCTCGGCGAGGAAAAGGCCCCCGCCGGCGCCGAGGACGACCGCTCGCTGTGCAACGCCTGGATCGCCTCGGCGCCCGGTGCCGAATTCTGCCGGTACTGGCT
>NZ_JASCPA010000088.1:0-11707 GCF_029959715.1 Pseudomonas sp. PS02288
GCTTTGGTGCGCGTGGCGCACCCTACAGGAACGACCATGATTGATTTCACCCGCGTCCAGCTCGAAACCGACCCGCGCGGCTTCGCCACCCTGTGGCTGAACCGTCCGCATAAGCACAACGCCTTCAACGCCGAGATGATCCGAGAGTTGACCCTCGCCCTCGCGGCCGTGCGCGCCGACGAGCGTCTGCGCTTTCTCCTGCTGCGCGGCCATGGTCGCCACTTCTCCGCCGGCGCCGACCTGGCCTGGATGCAGCACGCGGCGACGCTCGACTATGCCGCCAACCTGGCCGATTCACAGGAGCTGGCGGAGCTGATGTACCGCCTGCACGACCTGCCCGTCCCGACCCTGGCCGTGGTCCAGGGCGCGGCATTCGGCGGCGCCGTGGGCCTGGTCAGTTGCTGCGACATGGCCATCGGCGCGCTCGATGCGCAGTTCAGCCTGTCCGAGGTGCGCATCGGCCTGGCGCCCGCGGTGATCAGCCCCTTCGTCGTGCAGGCCATCGGCGAGCGCGCCGCGCGCCGCTACGCGCTGACCGCCGAGCGCTTCGACGGCCCGCGTGCCCGCGAGCTGGGCCTGCTGGCCGACTGCTACCCGGCGGAGAAACTGGAGTCGCGCATCGAGGAATGGATCGCCACGCTGCTGCTCAACGGCCCGCAGGCGATGCGCGCCAGCAAGGCGCTGCTGCGCGAAGCCGGCAGCGGCGTGCTCGGCCCGGCGCTGCGCCAGTTCACCGAAAGCGCCATCGCGCGGATTCGCGTCAGCGCCGAGGGCCAGGAAGGCCTCAATGCCTTCCTGGAAAAACGCACGCCCGCCTGGCAGGAGCAGCCGGAATGAACGCACACGACGAGCTGAGCCCGGCCCTCTCCGGGACGCAAGGCACGACGCCCATCACCACTCTCCTCGTCGCCAATCGCGGCGAGATCGCCTGCCGGGTGATGCGTACCGCGAAAGCCCTCGGCCTGACCACCGTGGCCGTGCACAGCGCCATCGATCGAAACGCGCGGCATGTGCGCGAGGCGGACGTAGCCGTCGATCTCGGCGGCGCCAAGCCGGCGGACAGCTACCTGCTGATCGACAGGATCATTGCCGCCGCCCAGGCCAGCGGCGCCCAGGCGATCCATCCGGGCTACGGCTTTCTTTCCGAGAACGCCGACTTCGCCCGCGCCGTCGAGGCTGCTGGTCTGGTGTTTCTCGGCCCGCCGGCCAGCGCCATCGACGCCATGGGCAGCAAATCGGCCGCCAAGGCGCTGATGGAGGCTGCCGGCGTGCCACTGGTGCCCGGCTACCACGGCGAGGCGCAGGACTCGCAGACGTTCCGCGATGCCGCCGCGCGCATCGGCTACCCGGTGTTGCTCAAGGCCGCCGCCGGTGGTGGTGGCAAGGGCATGAAGGTGGTCGAACGCGAGGCGGACCTTGCCGAAGCCCTACAGTCCGCCCAGCGCGAGGCGCAATCGGCGTTCGGCGATTCGCGCATGCTGGTCGAGAAATACCTGCTCCAGCCACGCCACGTGGAAATCCAGGTGTTCGCCGATGCGCACGGCAACTGCCTGTACCTCAACGAGCGCGACTGTTCGATCCAGCGCCGCCACCAGAAGGTCGTGGAGGAAGCGCCGGCGCCGGGGCTGTCGCTGGAACTGCGCCGGGCCATGGGCGAAGCCGCGGTGAAGGCCGCGCAGGCCATCGGCTACGTGGGCGCCGGCACCGTGGAGTTTCTGCTGGATGCCCGCGGACAGTTCTTCTTCATGGAAATGAACACCCGCCTGCAGGTCGAGCACCCGGTCACCGAGGCCATCACCGGCCTCGATCTGGTTGCCTGGCAGATCCGCGTGGCGCGCGGCGAGCCGTTGCCGATCACTCAAGCCCAGGTGCCGTTGCGTGGTCACGCCATCGAGGTGCGCCTTTACGCCGAAGACCCGCAGAATGAATTCCTCCCGGCCAGCGGCGCGCTCACGCTGTACCACGAGCCTGCCGCCGGGCCGGGACGCCGGGTCGACAGCGGCGTCCGCGAAGGCGACGAGGTATCGCCGTTCTACGACCCGATGCTGGGCAAGCTGATCGCCTGGGGCGAGAGTCGCGAGGAGGCTCGCCAGCGCCTGCTGGCGATGCTCGACGAAACCGCCGTGGCCGGGGTGAAGACCAACCTGGCGTTCCTTCGGCGCATTCTCGCGCACCCGTCCTTCGCTGCCGCGGAACTGGATACCGGCTTCATCGAACGTCATCAGGCCGACCTGCTGCCGGCACCCGGCGAGCTGTCCGACGCCTTCTGGCAAGCGGCCGCCGACGCCTTCACGGAAAGCGAAAGCCCGCACGTTCGCGGCGACGACCCTCACTCGCCCTGGAGCGCGCGGACCGGATGGCGCAGCGTCCTGCCCGCGCACACCACCGTGCACCTGGCTTGCGGCGCCGAGCGACGCCGGGTAAGGCAGGTCTCGACGAATGCGCACCCGCGCCCGCAGAGCTTCCGGCGCGACGACAGGCTGTATGTGAAATGGGAAGGCGAGCTGCACGCCATCGAGCGGGTCGATCCCATCGCCGCCGTCGAGCGCGAGCACGCACACCATGGCGGCCTGACCGCGCCCATGAACGGCAGCATCGTCCGGCTGCTGGTGGAACCCGGCCAATCGGTGGAAGCCGGCACGGCGCTGGTGGTGCTCGAAGCGATGAAGATGGAGCACAGCATCCGCGCGCCGCAGGCCGGTACGGTGAAGGCGCTGTATTGCGGCGAGGGCGATATGGTCGGAGAAGGTGCGGTGCTGGTGGAGCTTTCGTAGGCCAGGCTTGTCGAGGGTGCCTCGCGTCGTAGGGTGCGCCATGCGCACCATCTGCAGCGAGGTTTTCTCTGGTGCGCACAGCGCACCCTACGACCACGGACCGCAGAATTGCGTTTGCGGGGTTCGCGAGCAAACGATCGTGATCTGGAGATTGCCATGAACTTGCCCACCCACGTACGGCTGGTCGAAGTCGGCCCGCGCGACGGACTGCAGAACGAGAAAAAGCCAATCAGCGTGGCCGACAAGGTTCGCCTGGTCGACGATCTGACTGCCGCCGGGCTCAGCCATGTCGAGATCGGCAGTTTCGTCTCGCCGAAGTGGGTGCCGCAGATGGCCGGCAGCGCCGAGGTGTTCGCCGGCATCCAGCGCAAGGCTGGCGTCACCTACGCGGCGCTGACGCCGAACCTGAAGGGTCTCGAGGCGGCGCTGGAGTCCGGGGTCGAGGAAGTCGCGGTATTCGCCGCGGCGTCGGAGAGCTTCTCGCAGCGCAACATCAACTGCTCCATCGACGAAAGCCTGCAGCGCTTCGTACCGTTGCTGGAAGCCGCGACGACGGCCGGGGTTCGCGTGCGCGGCTATGTGTCCTGCGTGCTGGGGTGCCCGTACGAAGGCGCGGTCGCGGCGGAGCGCGTCGCCGTCGTGGCGCGCGAACTCGATGCGATGGGCTGTTACGAGGTTTCCCTCGGCGACACCATCGGCACCGGCACGCCCGGCGCGACGCGTCATCTGTTCGAGGTGGTCGGCCGCGCCGTGCCGCGCGAGCGCCTGGCCGGGCATTTCCACGACACCTACGGACAGGCGCTGGCGAACGTCTACGCCAGCCTGCTGGAAGGTATCGCGGTGTTCGATGCCTCGGTGGCCGGGCTGGGCGGCTGTCCCTATGCGAAAGGTGCCACCGGCAACGTGGCCAGCGAAGACCTGCTCTACCTGCTCGATGGCCTGGGCATCGTCACCGGCGTCGATGCCGACCGGCTGATCGCCGCCGGCGAGCGCATCTGCGCGGTGCTCGGCCGCGAAAACGGTTCCCGCGTGGCCCGAGCCCGGCGCGCCTGAGTCATTCCTGCGGCAGATGCATAAGCGGTTGTCCGGGAACGACACCGTGCTCGGCGAACCAGCCCTGGCGCATTTCAAGGCCGTAGAGCGCGTCCTGCGCGGAGCAATGCTCGGTGTCGTCGAACGGCTGCATGTCGACGATGTTCAGCACCCGCCCCTGTTCGTCGAGGAAGGCTGCCGACAGCGCCAGCGGTGTATCGCGCATCCAGAAACAGTGCCGGGTGAGCTCGTCGAAGACGAACAGCATGCCCTCATCCTCCGCCAGGCGCTCGCGCCCCATCAAGCCGGCCTGGCGCTGCTCGCGTGTGCTCGCCACCTCGACGCTCAGCGCATGCCCGTTAAGCTGCATGAGCGTGCGCGGCAACAGCTCCGCCGCCAACCCGGCGGACAGCAGCAGCGTCGCCAGCGTGATGGTTTTTCGATACATGCTTCCTCCTGTCCGCACCGGGCGCTGGGTATGATAGCGCGACAGCCCGCCTCCGCCTGAGCCGTGCGGACGCGGGCCTCCACCGACCAGAGAACCGAGCAGCGATGATCGACGACGAAGCCCTCAAGGATTACCAGCGGGTACGCCAGATGGCGATCCGCTCGCTGTTCGAGATCGTCGAGGAATCCAGCGAGGGCACGGTGATCGTCGACCGCGAGGCCCGCATCGTCTGGATGAACGAGCGCTACGCGCGACGCTTCGGCCTGCCGAACGCCGAGGCCGCCATCGGCAAGCCCTGCGAGAGCGTGATTCCCACCAGTCTGATGCGCGACGTGGTGCAGACCGGCCAGCCGATCCTGCTCGACCTGCTGGATACGCCGAAGGATCAGTTGGTGGTGATGCGCCTGCCGATCCACGACCAGGCCGGCCTGATCATCGGCGCCATCGGCTTCGCGCTGTTCGACGAGCTGCGCAACCTGTCGCCGCTACTGACCCGTTATCAGAGCCTGCAGAAGGAGCTCGCCTCGACCCGCTCGCTGCTGCAAACGCGCCGCGCCAAGTACAGCTTCTCGCACTTCATCGGCACCAGCCCGGCGAGCCTCGCGGTCAAGCGCACCGCCCGGCGCAGCGCCAGTACCGATTCGCCGGTATTACTGCTCGGCGAAACCGGCACGGGGAAGGAACTGCTCGCCCATGCCATTCATGCCACCTCGGTGCGCGCGCACAAACCCTTCGTCAGTGTGAACAGCGCGGCGATTCCGGAAAGCCTCCTCGAAGCGGAATTCTTCGGCACCGCGCCCGGCGCCTTCACCGGCGCCGAGCGCAAGGGCCGCCTGGGCAAGCTGCAGGTGGCCGAGGGCGGCACGCTGTTTCTCGACGAGATCGGCGACATGCCGCTGGCGTTGCAGAGCAAGCTGCTGCGCGTGTTGCAGGAAAAGGAATTCGAGCCGGTCGGCTCCAACGAGATGCTGCGCAGCGACGTCCGTGTGATCGCGGCGACCTCCACCGACCTGCAGGACGCGGTACGCCGGGGCGATTTCCGCGCCGACCTGTATTACCGCCTCAACGTGCTGCCGATCCTGGTGCCGCCGCTGCGCGAGCGTCTGGAGGACCTGCCGGCGTTGTGCGAGGCGATTCTCGAAGAACTGCAGAGCGGCGACAGCGCGCCCCGCGAGCTCGGCAGCGACGCCCTCGCCCTGCTCGCCCGCCACGGCTGGCCGGGCAACATCCGCGAACTGCGCAACGTACTGGAGCGTGCGGTGCTGCACTGCGAATCCGCAACCCTGGATGCGGCGACGCTGCAACAGGCCATCGGCGTGCTCGCGCCGCTGCCCGCCGGCCAGGCCGCGCCGGCTCCCACCACGGTCAGCCAGAACTTCTACGCCGCCCGCGACGCCTTCGAGAAGCAGCTCATCGAGAACAGCCTCGCCACGCACGCCGGCAACGTCGTGGAGGCCGCGCGCAATCTCGGTCTCGGCCGCTCGACGCTGTACAAGAAGATCATCGCCCTGGGCATTTCGTCTCCGTTCGTGGACGAGTCCACAAACGTGGACAGCACGCCCTAGCGCGTCAAACAGTCGCACCCGCACCTTTTCCGCCGCCACTTGTCTCCCTATGGAGACAGATAAAGCCTATCTAGCTCGCACCTGCGCAGACAATTCCTTGTATTTCAGTGACTTGCGCTAATAGGCACGGTTCTCGCTATAACTCGCCTGCACGTCGCGGCTCGCACCGTGGCGAAAACAAAAACAATTAACCCTGCAGTCGTTCGTCCCTTCCGGGCCGTCGCTGCGGTGCCCAGGAGACACTCCATGAGTGTGATCATCGCGCTCGCAGCCCTCGCGCTGCTGATGCTCGCCGCCTATCGCGGCTACAGCGTCATCCTCTTCGCCCCCCTCGCCGCCCTCGGCGCCGTTCTGCTCACCGACCCTTCCGCTGTCGCCCCGGCCTTCACCGGCGTGTTCATGGAAAAGATGGTCGGCTTCGTGAAGCTCTACTTCCCGGTTTTCCTGCTCGGTGCGGTGTTCGGCAAGCTGATCGAGATATCGGGTTTCTCGCGCTCCATCGTCGCCGCGGCGATCCGCCTGTTCGGCACCCGTCAGGCGATGCTGGTGATCGTGCTGGTCTGCGCGCTGCTGACCTACGGCGGCGTGTCGCTGTTTGTCGTGGTGTTTGCGGTCTATCCGTTCGCCGCTGAGATGTTCCGCCAGAGCGACATCCCCAAACGGCTGATCCCCGCGACCGTCGCCCTCGGCGCCTTCGCCTTCACCATGGACGCCCTGCCCGGCACCCCGCAGATCCAGAACATCATCCCCACCACCTTCTTCGGCACCACCTCGTGGGCGGCGCCGTGGCTCGGGGTGATCGGCACGCTGTTCGTCTTCGGCATCGGCATGCTCTATCTCGAGCGTCAGCGACGCAAGGCGCTGCGCGCCGGCGAAGGCTACGGCAGCGAACTGCGCAACGAGCCGGAAACGCCGGAAGACATCGCCCTGCCGCATCCGCTGCTGGCGCTTTCGCCGCTGCTGCTGGTGGGCGTGGCGAACCTGCTGCTGACGCGCTGGATTCCGCAATGGTACGGCACCACCCACAGCCTGAAATTGGCCGGTATGGCCGCGCCGGTGCAGACCGAGGTCGCCAAGCTGACCGCCATCTGGGCGGTGGAAGCGGCCCTGCTGCTGGGCATCCTGCTGGTGCTGGTGAGCGCCTTCGGGGTGATCCGCAAGCAGCTCGCCGAAGGCAGCAAGACCGCAGTCAGCGGCGCCCTGCTGGCGGCGATGAACACCGCCTCGGAATACGGTTTCGGCGCGGTGATCGCCTCGCTGCCCGGTTTCCTGGTGCTGGCCGATGCGCTGAAGAGCATCCCCAACCCGCTGGTCAACGAAGCGATCACCGTGACCCTGCTGGCCGGCATCACCGGCTCGGCGTCAGGCGGCATGAGCATCGCCCTGGCAGCGATGTCCGACAGCTTCATCGCCGCCGCCAACGCGGCCAACATTCCCCTGGAAGTGCTGCACCGCGTGGCGTCGATGGCCAGCGGCGGGATGGACACGCTGCCGCACAACGGCGCGGTGATCACCCTGCTCGCCGTCACCGGCCTGACCCACCGCGAGGCCTACAAGGACATCTTCGGCATCACCATCATCAAGACCCTCGCGGTGTTCTTCGTCATCGGCGTGTTCTACGCGACCGGCATAGTCTGACCCGCACCGTTTGAAATGAGGAGACTCGACATGATTCTGAACGGCAAGACCGCACTGGTCACCGGCTCCACCAGCGGCATCGGCCTGGGCATCGCCCTGTGCCTGGCGAAGGCCGGCGCCAACCTGGTCCTCAACGGCTTCGGCGACAGCGAGGCGGCGCTGGCCGAGGTTCGCGCGCTCGGCGGCGAGGTCCGCCACCATCCGGCGGACATGACCCGCCCCGAACAGATCCAGGCGATGATCGCCTACGCCGAAGCGGAGTTCGGCGGCGTCGACATCCTGGTCAACAACGCTGGCATCCAGCACGTGGCGCCAGTGGAGGCGTTCCAGGTGGAGCGCTGGGACGCGATCATCGCGATCAACCTGTCCTCGGCCTTCCACACCACGCGCCTGGCGCTGCCGGGCATGCGCGAGCGCAACTGGGGACGGATCATCAACATCGCCTCGGCCCACGGCCTGGCCGCCTCCGCCGGCAAGAGCGCCTACGTCGCGGCAAAGCACGGACTCGTCGGCCTGAGCAAATCGGTGGCGCTGGAAACCGCCACCACCGGCGTGACCTGCAACGCGATCTGCCCCGGCTGGGTGCTGACGCCGCTGGTTCAGGCGCAGATCGACGAGCGCGCTAAGGTGGACGGAGATGTGGCGCGGGCGCGCCACGACCTGCTGGCAGAGAAGCAGCCGTCGCTGGACTTCGTCACGCCCGAGCAACTGGGCGAGCTGGCGCTGTTCCTTTGCAGCGACGCCGCCGCCCAGGTGCGCGGCGCGGCCTGGAACATGGACGGCGGCTGGCTGGCGCAGTGACGGCCGGCGAACCGTTTACGCGGTTTCGGCTCGATAACAATAAGAAGGAGTTCGCTATGTTCGCCAGAATCACCCACCTGAGCGTGCAGATGGTGCAGCGCTATCTGCCCTCGTCGTTCGTGTTTTCCGCCCTGCTCACCCTGTTCGTGCTGGTGCTGGCGATGCTCGGCACCGGCCAGAGCCTGCCGACCATGGTCAACCACTGGAACGCCGGCTTCTGGACGCTGCTATCCTTCGCCATGCAGATGGCGCTGATTTTTGTCACCGGCCACGCACTGGCCAGCGCGCCGCCGGTCAGCCGCCTGCTGGACCGCCTCGCCGCGCTGCCGCGCAGCCCCGGGCAGGCCATCGTCATGGTCACGCTGGTGGCGTTGATCGGTTGCTGGCTCAACTGGGGCTTTGGCCTGGTCATCGGCGCGGTAATGGCCCGTGCGCTGGCGCGTCAGGTCAAGGGCGTCGATTACCCACTGCTGGTCGCCTCGGCCTATTCAGGCTTCCTCGTCTGGCACGGTGGTCTGTCCGGCTCGATCCCGCTGGCACTGGCCAGCGGCGGGCCGGAGCTGAGCAAGGTCACCGCCGGTGTGATCAATACGCCTATCGGCGTCGAGCAGACACTGTTCACCCCGCTCAACTTGACCATCACCGCTCTGCTGTTCATCGGCCTGCCGCTGCTAAACCGGGCGATGCATCCCGCGTCGGCGCAGACCAAAGTCGCCGATCCGGTACTGCTCGCGGAGGAACAGGCCGCGTCGCCAGCGCGAGAGACGCCGGCGCAGCGCATCGACGACAGCCGGCTGCTCGGGCTGACGCTGGTGGCCATGGCGCTGGTCTACTACGTCAACTATTTCGCCGGCGCCGGTTTCGCCCTCGGCCTGAACGTGGTGATCGGTCTGTTCCTCTTCGCCGGCCTGCTGATGCACGGCACGCCGGAACGCTACATGCGCTCGGTGGACATCAGCGTGCGCGGCATCGGCGGGATCGTCCTGCTGTTCCCGTTCTACGCCGGAATCATGGGCATGATGATGGGCGCCAACGCCGATGGCGTGTCGCTGGCCAAACAGATCAGCCAGGCTTTCATCGACTGGTCGTCCGCCGAGACCTTCCCCCTGCTGTCGTTCCTCAGCGCCGGCCTGGTCAACGTCTTCGTGCCGTCCGGTGGCGGCCAGTGGGCCGTGCAGGGACCGATCATGCTGCCGGCCGGGCAGGCGCTCGGTGTCGCGCCGCAGGTAACCGCCATGGCGATTGCCTGGGGCGACGCCTGGACCAACATGATCCAGCCGTTCTGGGCGCTGCCGCTGCTCGGCATCGTCGGCCTTGGCGCACGCGACATCATGGGTTACTGCCTGATAGCCCTGTTCTATTCCGGCGCGGTCATCGCCGGCTGTTTCTATTTTCTTGCCTGACGGACTTCCTCATGAATGCACCCCTCTGGACACCTTCCCCCGAGCGCATCGCCGCCACCCGGCTGGACGCGTTCCGCCGCTACGTGGAAGCGCGCCACGCCGTGCGACTGGCGGACTATCCCGCCCTGCACGCCTGGAGCATCGCCGAGCGCGCGGCCTTCTGGCAGGCGATCGTGGATTTCTTCGAGGTGCGCTTCCATGCCCAGCCCAGTCGCGTGCTGGAGGAAGGCCCGGCGATGCCGGATGCGCGCTGGTTCCCCGGCGCCACGCTGAACTTCGCCGAACACCTGCTGCGCCGTCGCGACGACCGCGCGGCGCTGGTGGCCATCGGCGAGGACGGCTCGCGCGAGGTGCTCAGCCATGCCCAACTGGCGGCGCACGTCGCCGGCCTGCAACGCAGCCTGCGCGAGGCCGGCGTCGGCACGGGCGACCGCGTCGCCGCCTTCATGCCGAACACCTGGCAGACGGTGGTCGGCATGCTCGCCACCGCCAGCCTCGGTGCCACCTGGTCGTCGTGCTCGCCGGACTTCGGCACCCAGGGCGTGATCGACCGTTTTGGCCAGATCGAGCCCAAGGTGCTGATCGCCTGCGCCGGCTACCGCTACGCCGGCAAGAACCTCGACCTGACCGCCAAGCTGAACGAGATCCTCGCCAGCCTGCCGACGCTGCAGCACCTGCTGGTGGTGCCCTACGCGCGCACCGATGCACGCCGGGAGGACTACGCGTCGCCGGCGCGGATCAGCTTCTGGGCGGACTTCTACCAGCCGGGCGGCGAGCCGGAGTTCACCCCGGTGGCGTTCGATGCGCCGCTCTACATCCTCTATTCCAGCGGCACCACCGGCGTGCCCAAGTGCATCGTCCACGGCACCGGCGGTGTGCTCCTGCAGCATCTGAAGGAACATGGCCTGCACACCGACCTGGGTGCCGACGACACCTTGTTCTACTACACCACCTGCGGCTGGATGATGTGGAACTGGCTGGCTTCCGGGCTGGCGCTGGGCGCGACCCTGGTGCTCTACGACGGCTCGCCCTTCCACCCGGGCGCCGAGCGCCTGATGGACCTGATCGACGCCGAGAACATCAGCCTCTTCGGCACCAGCGCCAAGTACATCGCCGCGCTGGAGAAGGCAGGCGTCAAACCGCGCGAGACGCATCGCCTGGAGCACCTGAAGGCGATCCTCTCCACCGGCTCGCCGCTGGCCCATGAGAGCTTCGACTACGTCTACCGCGAGATCAAAGCCGACCTGTGCCTGTCGTCGATCTCCGGCGGCACCGACATCGTCTCCTGCTTCGCCCTCGGTTGCCCGGTGATGCCGGTCTGGCGTGGCGAGTTGCAATGCAAGGGCCTGGGCATGGCAGTGGAAGTGTGGAACGACGACGGTCCCGCCGCGCAGGGCGAGAAAGGCGAGCTGGTCTGCACCCGGCACTTCCCGGCGATGCCGGTGGGCTTCTGGAACGACGCCGACGGCGAAAAATTCCGTAGCGCCTACTTCGAAACCTTTCCCGGCATCTGGGCGCACGGCGACTATGCCGAGGAAACCGCGCACGGCGGGATGGTCATCCATGGCCGTTCCGACGCCGTGCTCAACCCCGGCGGCGTGCGCATCGGCACCGCGGAAATCTATCGCCAGGTGGAGAAGATCGACGAGGTCCTGGAGTCCATCGCCATCGGCCAGGAATGGCAGGGCGACGTGCGCGTGGTGCTGTTCGTCCGCCTGCGCGAGGGCGTTGCTCTTGACGACGCCCTGCGCGAGCGCATCTGCACCACCATCCGCGCCAACACCACGCCGCGCCACGTGCCGGCGAAGATCATCGCGGTCGGCGACATTCCGCGCACCATCAGCGGCAAGATCGTTGAGCTGGCGGTGCGCAACGTCGTGCACGGCCGACCGGTGAAGAACACCGATGCCCTGGCCAACCCCGAGGCGCTGGAGCAGTTCCGCGAATTGGCCGAGTTGCGCTGAACGACTCGGTCAGCCGGCTGCAAGCGTCGTGCTCCGGTGCGCATGGCGCACCCTACACGAACGAGTAGGGTGCGCCATGCGC
>NZ_JASCPA010000089.1:0-11550 GCF_029959715.1 Pseudomonas sp. PS02288
AGTCGCCCGTTACTGGACGGCCGCGACCTCGCTGTTTTCGTAGACGACGCTTTCCGGACGCGCCACCGGCACCGAGCGGCCCATCAGCCGCGAGGTGACGCCCAGATTTTCCAGCGGGGAGTCGGCGGCTTCCACGGCCGGTGAAAAGCTGAAGCTTTCCATCAGACCCTGGAACACGATGTACGCCTTGTTCAATTGCCCGGAGAAGATGAACTGCCGGATCAAACGAAGTTGGCGCAGGCGACATTTCAACAACGCGCGGGCACCGCGATATTTCGCGGCGACATAAAGCTCGTTGCGAATGAAGTGCCGATGATAATTAAGACGGGTGGCGTTAGTTTCAGTCCGAATACTAAGCGCACCACTGGTCTGGCGCAGGTGCTGAACTTTGCTATTTCCGACCATGTATCCCGGAACATCGCGGGTCATGCGCAGGGTGTATTCGGTGTCCTCGCCCCAGATGAACATCTGCGCGATCGGCAGGCCATGTTTCTCGATGGTCGCCCGCGGCACCAGAATCGACACGAATGTGGCGCGGGAGACCGGCGCCAGGCCATGTTCCAGAAGCATCGGCCAGCTCTCGTAGGCAATGGCATTGGGGCGCTGGTCGATGCTCGGGGTATTGGTCATCAAACCGGTTTCGGTGCGCGCCGTGGAGAGCAGGAACGCGTGATCCACGCGCTTGCCATCGAGCAGCGACTCCGCGTCCATCAGGCGCTCCAGGGCGTCATTGTCGGGGATCACGTCGTCATCCATCATCCAGACGAAGTCTGCGCCCGCCTGGTAGGCGATCCGGAAACCGGCGCTAAAGCCGCCTGCCGCACCAATGTTGTTCGACAGAATGTGGACTTCCATTCCAGGGAAACTGCCGTCCATCAACATGCGCTCGGTACCGTCGGTGCTGGCGTTGTCGATGACGATCACGCCATCGCACGGCCGCGTCTGACGGTAAACCGCCTCTAGGCACTGCTTGAGCAGGGTTTGACGGTTATAAGTGAGTACGACGGCGTATACACGCATGACTTTCCTCTCCTTCCTTAGATGCATCTATTATTGTCGAACAATCTCTACATATCCTGATTTATCTTCTCATGAGCGGTTTCGCTGACACACTGATCGAAAATCGAAACTATCGATCACTCTGCAGCAAGGTCCATCAGGCTTATACTTCAGGATGCGAGTTTTTCGACGGCTTAAAACGCTCTCGTTACTCGCGTATCAATTGGAACGAGTGAATATCGCCATAGTGGCAATCTGTTAACTCTGACCTTTCGCGTTGCGCAAACGATCCCTCAAAAAGTGGCGAATCAGAGCGGTGGCGACGAAAGGCGGCTTTTGGCCACTAATCACCCAAGTCGGATAGTCCACGCCAGAAAAAAGTCGAGCGACATCGAAAAAAATCGAATGCATGCGCGACAGCGGGGTCGCTGATTCCGATAGGCGGTTCCAGCCCGTTGAATAATGCCTTCGTGCACGAGCCGAACTTGCGCCCTTCCCGCGCTGCCGACACTCTATATGGCTCGAACGACAGGACTCATCCATGCGGATTTTGGTTACCGGCGGCGCGGGCTTCATCGGCTCGGCATTGATTCGCCACCTCATGCAGCACACCGGGCACCAGGTGCTCAACGTCGACAAGCTGACCTACGCCGGCAACCTCGAGTCGCTCAGGGAGATTGACGACAATCCGCGCTATGCCTTCCTCCACGCGGACATCGGCGATGCCGCCGCGATGGCCACCGCCCTGGCGGACTTCGCGCCCGACGCGGTGATGCACCTGGCCGCCGAATCCCACGTCGACCGCTCCATCGACGGCCCGGTCGCCTTCATCCAGACCAATATCGTCGGCAGCTACGTGCTGCTCGATGCCTGCCGCGCGTACTGGCAGACGCTGCCGGAGCCGCGCAAGTCGGCCTTCCGCTTCCACCATATCTCCACGGACGAGGTGTACGGCGACCTGCACGGTGCGGACGACCTGTTCCGCGAAACCACCCCCTACGCGCCGAGTTCGCCCTACTCGGCGAGCAAGGCCGCCTCGGACCACCTGGTGCGCGCCTGGCAGCGCACCTACGGGCTGCCGGTGCTGATCACCAACTGCTCGAACAACTACGGGCCCTATCACTTCCCCGAGAAGCTGATCCCGCTGGTGATCCTCAACGCGCTGGAAGGCAAGCCGCTGCCGGTGTATGGCAACGGCCAGCAGGTGCGCGACTGGCTGTTCGTCGAGGACCACGCCCGCGCGCTGCTCACCGTAGTCAGCCAGGGCAAGGTCGGCGAGACCTACAACATCGGTGGCCACAACGAGCAGAAGAACCTCGACGTGGTGCGCGCCATCTGCGCGCTGCTGGAAGAGCTGGCGCCGCGGAAGCCGGCCGGGCTCGCCCGCTACGAAGACCTGATCACCTATGTCAGCGACCGCCCGGGTCATGATCTGCGCTACGCCATCGACGCCGGCAAGATCCAGCGCGAGCTGGGTTGGGTGCCGCAGGAAACCTTCGCCAGCGGCCTGCGCAAGACCGTGCAGTGGTACCTGGACAACCTGGACTGGTGCCGGCGCGTGCAGGACGGCAGCTACCAACGCGAGCGCCTCGGCGCCATCGACCCACCCAAGGAACTCCCATGAAAGGAATCATCCTCGCCGGCGGCTCCGGCAGCCGGTTGCACCCCATCACCCTCGGCGTGTCCAAGCAGCTGCTGCCGATCTACGACAAGCCGATGATCTACTACCCGATCTCGGTGCTGATGCTCGCCGGCATCCGCGACATCCTGATCATCTCCACGCCGCAGGACCTGCCGAACTTCCGCAAGATGCTCGGCGACGGCGCGCAGTTCGGGGTGAAGTTCCAGTACGCCGAACAGCCGACGCCGGATGGTCTGGCGCAGGCCTTCCTGATCGGCGAGGACTTCATCGGCGACGACTCGGTGTGCCTGATCCTCGGCGACAACATTTTCCACGGGCACCGGTTCACCGAGCAGTTGACCCGCGCCGCCGCCCATCCGAGCGGCGCGACGGTGTTCGGCTACTGGGTGAAGGACCCGCAGCGTTTCGGCGTGGTCGAGTTCGATGAGCAGGGTCGCGCACTGTCCATCGAGGAGAAGCCGGCCGAGCCGAAGTCCAGCTATGCGGTGACCGGGCTGTATTTCTACGACAACGACGTGATCGAGATCGCCAAGGCGGTCAAGCCCTCGCCGCGTGGCGAGCTGGAGATCACCGACATCAACAACGCCTACCTGCAGCGCGGCGACCTGCGCGTCGAACGCTTCGGCCGCGGCTTCGCCTGGCTCGACACCGGCACCCACGACAGCCTGCTGGAAGCCTCGCAATACGTGCAGACCATCGAACATCGCCAGGGCCTGAAGGTGGCCTGTCTCGAGGAAATCGCCTTCCAGCAGGGCTGGATCGACCGCGAGCGCCTGCTCGACCAGGCGCGGATTTTCGGCAAGACCGGTTACGGCGAATACCTGTACAAGCTGGAGAAAGAGAGCCGATGAACGTCATCCCCACCGAGCTGCCCGATGTGCTGGTGCTCGAACCCCGGGTCTTCGGCGACGAGCGCGGGTTCTTCTTCGAGAGCTTCAACGCCCGCGCCTTCGCCGAGGCGACCGGGCTCACCCGGGAGTTCGTCCAGGACAACCATTCGCGCTCGGCGCGGGGCGTGCTTCGCGGGCTGCATTACCAGATCAGTCAGCCACAGGGAAAACTGGTGCGCGTGGTCGCCGGCGAAGTGTTCGATGTCGCGGTCGACCTGCGGCGCGGCTCGCCCACCTTCGGCCGCTGGGCCGGCGTGCACCTGAGCGCCGACAACAAGCGCCAGCTGTGGGTCCCGGAAGGCTTCGCCCATGGTTTCGTGGTGCTCAGCGAAAGCGCCGAGTTCCTCTACAAGACCACCGACTACTACGCCCCCGAACACGAGCGCTGCATCCGCTGGGACGACCCGCAGCTGGCCATCGAGTGGCCCCTGCATGAGGCGCCGCAGTTGTCGGCCAAGGACCGCAACGGCGTCGCCCTGGCCGAAGCCGAGCTGTTCCTATGAGGATTCTCGTCGCCGGCCGCAACGGCCAGGTCGCCCAGGCATTGCAACGCAGCCTTGCCCCGCTGGGCGAGCTGAGCGTGCTGGGCAGCGAGCAACTGGACCTGCAGGACGTCGACGCGATTCGCCGCGAAGTGCGCGCCCTGCGGCCGGCGCTGATCGTCAACGCGGCGGCGCACACGGCGGTCGACCTGGCGCAGAGCGAGCCGGAGAAGGCCTTCGCGGTCAACGCCACGGCGCCCGGCGTGCTCGCCGAGGAAGCCGCGGCGCTGGGCGCAGCGCTGATCCACTATTCCACCGACTATGTGTTCGACGGCAGCAAACCCGCGCCCTACCTGGAAAGCGACGCGCCCAATCCGCTCGGCGTCTACGGCCAGAGCAAGCTGGCCGGCGAACGGGCGATCCAGGCGGTGGGCGGCGAGCACCTGATCCTGCGCACCAGCTGGGTCTACTCGACCCAGGGGCGCAACTTCCTGCTGACCATGCAGAAGCTGCTGGCCGAGCGCGACGAACTCAAGGTGGTGGACGACCAGATCGGCGCGCCGACCTGGGCCGATTCCATCGCCGAGGCCACCGCGGCGCTGGTCCGCCGCTGGCAGGCGGGCACGCCCGGCGCCTGGGGCCTGTATCACTTCAGCGCCGGCGGCGAGACCTCCTGGTTCGGCTTCGCCCAGGCCATCGCCGCGCACCTCGCCACGCAGAACCGCCTGCGCGCGATGCTGCTGCCGATCCCGTCGAGCGACTACCAGACCCCGACGCCGCGGCCGTTGAACTCGCGGCTCGACTGCACGCGGCTGCAGCGCGAATGGGGCGTCTCGCTACCCGACTGGCGCGCAGCGCTGGCGCAGTGCCTGGCCCACAGCCCCACCTGAGCGAAGGGGTGCGCCATGCGCACCACAAGCCCCCTGCCCCCCGGTGCGCGCGGCGCACCCCAACGGATATTCGGGCCTGACGCTGGCGCGTAGGGTGCGCCATGCGCACCACAAGCCCCCTGCCTCCCCGGTACGCGCGGCGCACCCTACGGATATTCGGGCCTGGCGCCGGCGCGTAGGGTGCGCCATGCGCACCACAGGCCCCCTGCCCCCCGGTGCGCGCGGCGCACCCTACGGATATCCGGGCCTGCCGCCGGCGCGTAGGGTGCGCCATGCGCACCACAGGCCCCCTGCCCCCCGGTGCGCGCGGCGCACCCAACGGATATCCGGGCCTGCCGCCGGCGCGTAGGGTGCGCCATGCGCACCACAAGCTCCCTGCTTCCCCCGGTGCGCGCGGCGCACCCTACGGATATTCGGGCCTGCCGCCGGCGCGTAGGGTGCGCCATGCGCACCACAAGCCCCTGCTTCCCCGGTGCGCGCAGCGCAGCCTACGGATATTCGGGTCCGGCGCCCTGCTAGAATGCCGCCCATGACCGACCACCCCCATCCCCGCCGCCCGCGCTGGCGCAGTCTGGCGCTGCTCGCCGTGCTGCTGGCCCCCCTGCTGTGGCCGCTGCATCACCTCGCCGAGCGCTATTACCGCAGCGAACTGGCCGAGCAGAATCGCCAGACGCTCGACCTCTATGTCGCCAACTTGCTCGGCACCCTGCGCCGCTACGAGGTGCTGCCGCCGATTCTTGGCGACCTGCCGCCACTGCGCGCCGTGCTCGACCAGCCCGCCAGCGGGCCGACCCACGAGGCCGCCAATCGCCTGCTGTCGCAGTTGCGCGAGCAGACCGGTGCCGAGGTGATCTACCTGATGGATGCCGCCGGCAACACCCTGGCGGCGTCCAACTGGGACCAGCCGGACAGCTTCATCGGTCGCAACTTCGCCTTCCGGCCGTACTTCCGCGAGGCCATTGCCGGCCAGCAGGGGCGCTTCTTCGGCCTCGGCACCACGTCCGGCAAGCGTGGCTACTACTTCGCCTCGGCGGTGAGGGAAGGCGAGCGGGTGCTCGGGGCGCTGGTGGTCAAGGTCGACCTGGACATCACCGAAGTGCCCTGGGGAAACACCCCCGAGCAATTGCTGGTGACCGACCACCACGGCGTGGTGATCCTCACCTCGCGGGCGCAGTGGCGTTACCGGGCCAGCCGTCCGTTGTCGGTGCGCGAGCGCGACGAGATCGCCGACAACCAGCCCTACCCGACCCGCGAACCCGTCCCCCTGCAATTGAAGAGCGACGCCTGGATGGCGCAGAGCCGGGTGCTGCAGGAAACCGGCTGGACGGTGAATATCCTCGCGCCGCGCTCGATGATCGAGCGCCGCGTGCAGACCAGCGTGGCGATCGGCGGCGGCGCCCTGCTCCTGCTGATGCTGATGCTCGGTCTGATGATGCAGCGCCGCCGTCACTACCTGGAACGGATCGCCTTCGACAGCCGCGCGCGCCAGGAACTGGAGAGCCGCGTGCTGGAGCGGACCCATGACCTGGAAACCCTCAACAGCCGGCTGAAGGACGAGGTGCTCGAACGCGAGCACGCCCAGCAGGAAGCCGCCCGCGCCCAGGATGAGCTGGTGCAGGCCGGCAAGCTCTCGGTGCTCGGCACCATGAGCGCGAGCATCAGCCACGAGCTCAACCAGCCACTGGCGGCGATCCGCAGCTACGCCGAGAACGCCGCCGTGCTGCTCGACCACCAGCGCATCGATGACGCGCGCGGCAACCTCAAGCTGATCGGCGAACTGACCGGGCGCATGGCTTCGATCATCGCCCACCTGCGCGCTTTCGCCCGGCGCGACCGGCACGCGCCGGAAAGCGTCGCCCTGCAGCCGGCCCTGGACGATGCCCTGGCCCTGCTGGCGCAGCGTCGGCGGGCGATGGAGGTGGAGCTGATCCGCGATCTGCCGGATGCGCCGCTGTGGGTGCAGGCCGGTGAAACCCGCCTGCGCCAGGTACTCGGCAACCTGCTCGCCAACGCCCTCGACGCACTGACCGCCAAGGCCCCGCCGCGGCGCCTGTGGCTGAACGCCGAGCAGACCGCCTACGGCGTCGAGCTGCGTATTCGCGACAACGGCCCGGGCTTCACTGAGGAGGCCCTGCAGCGCGCCCGCGAGCCGTTCTTCACCACCAAGACCAGCACACAGGGCCTCGGCCTCGGGCTGGCGATCTGCGATACCCTGATGCGCGCCCTGGGGGGCGAGCTGCTGCTTGCCAACCATCCCGAGGGCGGTGCCCTGCTCACCCTGCGCCTGCGCGCCGCCGCGCCCGGCGTCAACCCGCACCCGCCGGAGGACTTTGCATGAGTACCGATTCGCCGATCGATGGCCGCGTCGAGGTCCTGCTGATCGACGACGACCCGCACCTGCGCCAGGCCCTCAGCCAGACCCTGGACCTGGCCGGGCTCAAGGTACTCGCACTGGACAGCGCCGACGGCGTCGGCGATCGCCTGGACGCCGACTGGCCGGGCGTGGTGGTCAGCGATATCCGCATGCCCGGCGTCGATGGCCTGCAGCTGCTCGAAGCGCTGCACGCCAAGGACCCCGGCCTGCCGGTGCTGCTGATCACCGGGCACGGCGACGTACCGCTGGCGGTGCAGGCGATGCGCGCCGGCGCCTACGATTTCCTCGAGAAACCCTTCCCCAGCGAGAACCTGCTGGACAGCGTGCGCCGCGCCCTCGACCTGCGCCGCCTGCAACTGGACAACCGCAGCCTGCGCCTGGCCCTGGCCGACCGCCATGAACTGTCCGGCCGGCTGCTCGGCCAGTCGGCGCCGACCCGTCGCCTGCGCGAGCAGATCGGCGCGCTGGCGGCGACCAACGCCGACGTGCTGATCCTGGGCGAAACCGGTTCCGGCAAGGAGGTCGTGGCGCGCGCCCTGCACGAGCTCTCGGCACGACGCAATGGCCCCTTCGTCGCGATCAATGCCGGCGCGCTGGCCGAGTCGGTGGTGGAAAGCGAGCTGTTCGGCCATGAGGCCGGCGCCTTCACCGGGGCGCAGAAACGCCGCATCGGCAAGTTCGAGCACGCCAACGGCGGCACCCTGTTCCTCGACGAGATCGAGAGCATGAGCCTCGACGTGCAGGTCAAGCTGCTGCGCCTGCTGCAGGAGCGCATCGTCGAACGGATGGGCTCGAACCAGCTGATCCCGCTGGATATCCGCGTCATCGCCGCGACCAAGGAAGACCTGCGCCAGGCCGCCGACCAGGGCCGCTTTCGCGCCGATCTGTACTACCGGCTGAACGTCGCGCCGCTGCGCATTCCGCCGTTGCGCGAGCGCGGCGAGGACGCG
This sequence comes from Pseudomonas sp. PS02288, assembly GCF_029959715.1. Classification (NCBI taxonomy): domain Bacteria; kingdom Pseudomonadati; phylum Pseudomonadota; class Gammaproteobacteria; order Pseudomonadales; family Pseudomonadaceae; genus Pseudomonas; species Pseudomonas sp. PS02288. The sequence goes on from NZ_JASCPA010000089.1 coordinate 8,228, forward strand.
CTGCTGCTGTTCGAGCATTTCGCCGAAGCCGCCAGCGCGCGGCACAAGCTGCCGCGGCGCGAGTTGCAGCCGCTGCAAAGGGCGATGCTGCTGCGGCATGCCTGGCCGGGCAACGTGCGCGAACTGCAGAACGCCGCCGAGCGTTTCGCCCTCGGCCTGGAACTGGCGCTGGACAACCATGCGCCGAGCCTGCCGGCGGTGCAGGGTGGCCTCGGCGAACAGGTCGAGGCCTTCGAGCGGGCGTTGATCGCCGCCGAGTTGAGCCGACCGCACGGGTCGATGCGCAGCCTCGCCGAAGCCCTTGGCCTGCCGCGCAAGACCCTGCACGACAAACTGCGCAAGCACGGTCTGCATTTCGGCGAAGGCAGCGATGAAAGTGACTGAGCGGTCAGCCGAATAGCGTTTCGCCACCTTGATCGGCGGCGCGCCATTTACTGTTCTTCCTGCGACACCCCGCCACGGCGCCGCTCGTCGGCTTGACTCAGATCATCCTGCGCCAAGGTGGTGCGCGCCCAATGGAATCAGCTAACCGATTCCGGAGGGCATCATGGAACGACAAACGACGCGCAAGCTGCGCCTCGGCGCACTCACCGCACTGGTCATCGGCTCGATGGTCGGCGGCGGCATCTTCTCACTGCCACAGAACATGGCGGCCAGCGCCGGCGCCGGCGCGGTACTGATCGGCTGGGCGATCACCGCGGTGGGCATGCTCACCCTGGCGCTGGTGTTCCAGAACCTCGCGGTGCGCAAGCCCGAGCTGGACACCGGGGTCTACGCCTACGCGAAAGCGGGCTTCGGCGACTACATGGGTTTCTCGTCCGCCTGGGGCTACTGGATCAGCGCCTGGATCGGCAACGTCAGCTACTTCGTGCTGCTGTTCGCCACCTTGGGCTACTTCTTCCCGGTCTTCGGCGAAGGCAACACGCCGGCCTCGATCATCGGCGCCTCGCTGCTGCTCTGGGGCGTGCACTTCCTGGTCCTACGCGGAATCCACGAGGCGGCGCTGGTCAACCTGATCACCACCGTGGCGAAGATCGTCCCGCTGCTGATCTTCATCGTCATCACCGCGCTGGCCTTCAACGTCGACCTGTTCACCGCGGACTTCTGGGGTAAAGACAACCCCGACCTGGGCAGCGTGCTGAACCAGGTGCGCGGGATGATGCTGGTCACCGTCTGGGTGTTCATCGGTATCGAGGGCGCCAGCATCTACTCGGCGCGCGCCGAACAGCGCAGCGAGGTGGCAAAGGCCACCGCGATCGGCTTCTACAGCGTGCTCCTGCTGCTGGTACTGGTGAACGTACTGTCCATGGGCGTGCTCGGGCAGGCCGAGCTGGCGGCGCTGAAGAATCCGTCGATGGCAGGCGTACTGGAACATGTGGTCGGCCACTGGGGCGCGGTGCTGATCAGCGTCGGGCTGGTGGTCTCGCTGACCGGCGCGCTGCTGTCCTGGACGCTGCTCTGCGCGGAAATCCTCTTCGCCGGCGCACGCGACCACACCATGCCGAACTTCCTCAAGAAGGAGAACGCCAACGGTGTCCCGGCGAATGCGCTGTGGCTGTCCAACGGGCTGATCCAGCTGTTCCTGATCATCACCCTGTTCAACTCGGCGACCTACCTCAACCTGCTCTACCTCGCCACCTCGATGATCCTGGTGCCGTACTTCTGGTCGGCCGCCTACGCCGCGCTGCTCGCCCTGCGTGGTGAGACCTACGAGCAGGCCGCCGGCGCACGCCGCCGCGACCTGGCGATCGGCGCGGTGGCGGTGCTCTACGCGGTCTGGCTGCTCTACGCCGGCGGCCTGAAGTACGTGCTGCTGTCGGCCCTGCTGTACGCACCCGGCGCGCTGTTCTTCGCCAAGGCCAAGCGCGAACAGGGCCAGCCAGTCTTCACCGGCGTGGAAAAAGTCATCCTCGCCGCGGTGCTGGTCGGCGCGGCCGTCGCCGCCTACGGCCTCTACGACGGCTTCCTCAGCCTTTGATCCACCCGGTTCAAGGAGAACCTCCATGTCCAACCCCACAGAAAAACTCGGCGTGCACTCCGAAGCCGGCAAGCTGCGCAAGGTGATGGTCTGCGCGCCCGGCCTCGCGCACCTGAGGCTCACGCCGGACAACGCCGACGAACTGCTCTTCGACGATGTCATCTGGGTCAGCCAGGCCAAGCGCGACCACTTCGACTTCGTCACCAAGATGCGCGAGCGCGGCGTCGAGGTGCTGGAGATGCACAACCTGCTCACCGAGACGGTGAAGAATCCGCAGGCGCTGAAATGGATTCTCGATCACAAGCTCGCCGTCGACCTGGTCGGCGTCGGCCTGCAGGACGAGCTGCGCAGCTGGATGGAAGGCCTGGAGCCGCGCACGCTGGCGGAGTTCCTCATCGGCGGGGTGTCGGCCGCCGACCTGAAGGGCAGCCACGGCGGCGAGATGATCCGCCTGTTCCGCGACTACCTCGGCCACAGCAGCTTCCTGCTGCCGCCGCTGCCCAACACCGTGTTCACCCGCGACACCACCTGCTGGATCTACGGCGGGGTCACGCTAAACCCGATGTACTGGCCGGCGCGCCGCCAGGAAACCCTGCTCGCCGCGGCGATCTATCGCTTCCACCCGGAATTCGCCGGCGCCGACTTCCAGGTCTGGTACGGCGACCCCGAAGTCGACCACGGCCAGGCCACCCTGGAAGGCGGCGACGTGATGCCGATCGGCAACGGCGTGGTGCTGATCGGCATGGGCGAGCGCAGTTCGCGCCAGGCCATCGGCCAGCTCGCGCAGTCGCTGTTCCGCAACGGCGCGGCCGAGCGGGTGATCGTCGCCGGGCTGCCGAAGTCGCGCGCCTCGATGCACCTGGACACGGTGTTCAGCTTCTGCGACCGCGACCTGGTCACGGTCTTCCCCGCCGCGGTGAACGCCATCGTGCCGTTCAGCCTGCGCCCGGACGAAAGCAAGCCCGGCGGCATCGACATCCGCCGCGAGGAGAAAGGCTTCGTCGACGTGGTGGCCGGGGCACTCGGCCTGCCGCAGCTGCGCACCATCGAGACCGGCGGCGACAGCTTCGAGGCCGAACGCGAACAGTGGGACGACGGCAACAACGTGGTCGCGCTGGAGCCCGGCGTGGTCATCGCCTACGACCGCAACACCTTCACCAATACCCGCCTGCGCAAGGCCGGGGTGGAGGTCATCACCATCGACGCCAGCGAGCTGGGCCGCGGCCGTGGCGGCGGCCACTGCATGACCTGCCCGATCGTCCGCGACCCCATCGACTACTGATACGACCGCGGGGCGGCCCGGGCGCGGGGCCCGGCCCCCCACGTCCCCCCCCCCACGGCGGGG